>NZ_CM000955.1:569472-869472 GCF_000159695.1 Finegoldia magna ATCC 53516 | reverse complement strand
AACCGATTGTTAAACTTTTATGTATTGAAAAGGATTTACAAGAACTTGTGACGGGATATCTTATCACGGAAAATATTGTAAGACCAGAAGATATACAAAACGTAGATATAAATATTAATGGAAATGTTTGTAATGTTGAATTGAAAGATATCGATACTACTCCAAGTCATGTGACAACGGAAAGTGGCGATTACAAAAATGTTCCATACAATTTTACAAATAGAGATGAAAAAGTCACACCGATTGATTGGGACGAAGAAACACTGTTGAAGATTTCCAATTTTAACTTGTCGGGATCTCAATTATTCAAAGAAACTGGCAATGTGCATTCAGTTGTTTTGGCAAAAGATGGAGAAATAATCTGTCAATGCGATGACATTGGAAGATACAACGCTTTTGATAAAGCAGTGGGAACAGCAGTATTGAAGGGAGAGAATTTATCAGATTTGATTGCGTTTACTTCGGGAAGAATTCCTTCATCAATCGTTCAAAAATGTATCAATTCAGGAATTTCTGTTATTGTTTCAAGAAGTGCACCAACGGATATTTCTTTGGAACTGGCAAGCAAATATAATTTGTCCGTAATCGGCTTTTGCAAACAAAGTCGTTTAAATATTTATAGAGATTTTAGAAAGAAGGATTAGTTATGAAAAAATTAGCGGATTTTTTGTATGCCATTATGGCAGGGGCGTTTATTGCGATGGGCGGAGTTGTGTTTTTGAGCCTAGACAATAAAATCGTCGGAGCATTTATGTTCAGTTTGGGACTTTTTGCTGTGTGTACTTTAAAGTATAATTTATTTACGGGAAAAGTTGGGTATCTGTTCTGCAATGATGTCAAAACTTATTTGCCATGGTGCTTAATGGTGTGGGTTGGAAATTTAGTTGGTAGTATTATTGTAGCGGAATTGGTTCGTCTTACAAGAGTTGCTCCAGGAATTATCGAAAAATCTACAAAATTGGTTCAAGTAAAAGCAGACGATACTTTGATTAGTTTGTTCGTTTTGGGAATTTTCTGTAACATTATGGTCGTTCACGCAGTGGATCAATACTTAAACAATCCTCACGAAATTGGAAAATATTTGGGAATTGTGATGAGCATTATGGTATTTATCCTATGCGGATTTGAACACTGTATTGCAGATATGTTTTACATTCAAATGGCAAGAATGTGGAATTCACAAACGATTATCGCACTAATCGTCATTACTTTAGGTAATGTATTGGGTGGAATTTTGATTCCGACAATGAGAAAAATCAACACAAAATTAAAAAGTGAATAAGGTTGAATAAATGTTATTACAAGTAGAAAAAGCTAAGGAAATTCTTAGAGAAAACATAAAAAAAGCATCCGATATTGAAGAAATTGATATCGATGATGCTTATAACAGAGTTTTGGCGGAGGATGTGTTGGCGAAGTTTAACAATCCTCCTTATCCCAAAAGCGCAATGGATGGATACGCTGTAAGCAGCAAAGATTCTGACAAATTATCAAAAAAGAAAATTATCGGCACGAATTTTGCTGGAGATTGCAACGATTTTGAATACGAAGAAAATACTTGCGTGAGAATTATGACCGGAGCATTTGTACCGAAATGCTACGATGCGATTGTAAAACAAGAAGACTGCGAAGTAGAAGATGGTTATATTGAAATCAAAAAATCCTACGAACCATTTGATTATTACATCAAAGAAGGCGAAGATGTTCACGAAGGTGATTTGTTAATTCCTAAAAACACTAGAATTTCTTCAGTGGATCTGTCGATTTTGGCATCAAATGGATATGCAAAAGTTAAAGTTTACAAAAAATTAAAAGTAGCGCTATTGTCGACAGGATCTGAATTGTTGTATCCTGGGGATGATTATACTCCAGGTAAAATCTACAGTTCAACGACTTTTACATTGAAATCTATTCTAAAAAATTCAGGCGTAGAAGTTGTCGAACAAAAAAACTGTATGGATGATGAAAAATCAATTATAAAAGAAATAAAAAAACTAACGCAAAAATCAGATATCGTTATAACAACTGGCGGTGTTAGTGTTGGTGACAAAGATTTAATGGAAACCTGCATGAAACAAATCGGAGAAGTTTTGTTTCACGGAATTGCCATGAAGCCTGGAACTCCAGTGATGGCATCAAAAGTAGCTGACACAATCGTTCTGTCGTGTTCAGGAAGTCCGTTTGCAGCTTTTTGTAATTTTGAAGTTTTATTTTGGGATTTGTACAATAAATATTATGGATTAAATGTAAAACAATTTGAAAAAGGAAAAGTTGTAAAAGGTTCCATGAAACCATCGAAGCTTCAACGATACGTAAGATGTTTTGTTAAAGATTCTGAGATTACTATCTTTGATAAACACAAAAATTCTATGTTACAAGATTTGACAAATTGCAATGCGCTTTTAATTCAAAAGCAAAACGAAAACTTGGAAGTAGGGTCAAGTGTGGATTATATATATTTGGGTGAAATATGAGAGTTTCTGTAGGAATATTGGCTGGCGGAAAAAGTGTGAGAATGGGTCAAGACAAATTTGATTTGAACTTTTACGGTCACACTTTTATAGAAGAGTTGATTGACAGATTCAAAGACTTTGAAGTAATTGTTTCATCTAATACAGCCGATTATTCTCCAATTAAAACTGTAAAGGACACTTATATTGATGCGGGACCTTTGAGTGGAATATTGGAGATTTTAAAAAATTCTACAAATGAATATGTATTTGTAACTTCTTGCGATATGATAAATGTGAAACCAGATTTGGTGGATTTTGCAGCATCTATCGCAAGTTTTTCAGATGAAGCTGTAATTTTTGAAACAGATGAAAGATGCTATCCTACTTGTGGGATTTTTTCTAAGAAAATTATTCCTGTTTTGGAGAAAATGCTACAAAATGGAGATTATCGTGTGATGAATTTGGTTAAGAAAATTGATGCAAAATTCGTCAATTTGAAATATACGATTTTTGAGGGTGAATTTGTAAATATTAATTATCCCGAAGAACTGAAGCAAAATGCGACGCCTTTGATTTGTATCTGCGGAAAGAAAAATAGCGGCAAGACTACTTTTATTAAAAAGCTTGTTCGAGAATTGAAAAATAGAAACAAATCTTGTTCTGTAATTAAACACGACGGTCACGATTTTGAGCTTGATTTCAAAGATACGGACACTTTTTATTACAAACAGTACGGAGCTTGTCAGACCTTGATTTTTAACGATAAATACTTTAAATTAGATGGTAGGAGTAAAAATATTTATGATTTGATCAAATTATTGGACGATGTCGATTTGATAATTATCGAAGGGATGAAGGATTCCGATTTCATAAAATACGAATGTACTCTTACAGATGATTTGGTGTGTAGCGATGTGAACAAATACGGAATTATCAGCGACAGAATTTTTGCGGGTTACGATAATTTTGATATCAATGATGTTCCGAAATTTGCAGACTACATTATTCGAAAATTTAAAATTTAGAAGGTATTTATGGAAAATATTTTGTGCAATATGATAAAAATCAATCGCGGAAATGAGGTTTTGGTTTTAGATAAAGTTAAAAAATACGGCTGGGAAGGGTTGACTTTTCCAGGTGGTCATGTCGAAAAGGTAGAATCTATTACTGAATCTGTCATCAGAGAAGCGAAGGAAGAAACTAATCTGGATATTGAAAACATAAAATACGTTGGAATGATTAGCTGGTATGACATTGACAACAACGACAGAATTATTGGATTTTTGTACGAAACTGACGATTTTTCTGGAGAATTGGTAAAAGAAAATGTCGAAGGAACATTGGAATTTATCGATTACGAAGAATTAAAAAACATGGATGGACATAGCGATTCTATGGGTGAAATTTTCGCTATTTACGACGGGAAATATTCTGAAATCGTGCTTTATTATGAGGATAATAAGTGCGTGAAAAAGGAGTGTTATAAATAGTGAGAAAAGCTAAGGGAATGATGTTTGCCATTATTTCGGCGTTGATTTTCGGATTTACGCCAATAATGGTCAGAGAAACGTTGAGTAATGGAAGTAACGTAATAATGACTTCTTTTTTGAGGGGGTTTTTCGTAATTCCATTTTTGATTATTTCATTGAAAAGTAGAAATGTTAGCCTCAAAGTTACAAAACAAGAATTGAAAAAACTCTTACTCATGTGTAGTATTGGCGGTTGCATTACGATGACAATGCTTTATGCATCTTATCAATACATTTCCGTCGGGCTTGCAACATCCATTCACTTTATTTTTCCGACGATTGTAACAGTGTATTCGGTTATGTTCCTAAATGAAAAGATGACGAAATACAAATTCATCTCACTAATCGCATCGATTATTGGAGTGATTTTACTAGCAAATAATGTAGGTGGAAGTAGTAATTTTCCATTAGGATTATTCTTGGCGGTAGCATCTGGTTGTACTTATTCTTTTTATTTAATTTACATGGATGTGTCGGGACTAAAATACATGGATAGTGTAAAGGTTACATTTTATAATTGTATGATTAACTCCACAATGCTTTTAATATATGGACTTATTACTGGCGATTTTACTTTGTCACTTTCAAAATATGCATGGATAATTGCGTTTGTGATTTCAATTTTGGTATCGGTGTTTGGTACATTATTCATTCAGCTGGCAATAGTAAACGCAGGTGTCAGCACGTACACGATTTTTTCTACATTGGAGCCTATCACGTCTGTAATATTGGGGATTGTTTTATTCAATGAAACTACAGATCCAAGAAGATTGCTTGGATGTTTTATGATATTTTTGTCTGTTATGATACTGGCACTTTCAACGAGATTTCAAGAAAGAAAAGCAAAAGGAAGGGTAAATAATGAATGATGTTGAAAAATTAAAACAAATTGTAGAACAAAGCGATAAAATCGTATTTTTCGGTGGAGCTGGAGTGTCTACTGCATCGGGAATTCCCGATTTTAGGTCTGCGACAGGGTTGTATAACAAGAAAAACGACAGCGATTTTTCTCCGGAATATATGTTGAGCCACGAATTTTTCATGACACGCCCTGATTTATTTCAAAACTATGTTCTTGAAAATTTAATTATTGAAGGAGTTAAACCGAACAAAGCACATTTATCACTTACAAAATTAGAAAGAGCAAATAAACTTCTAGGAGTTATTACTCAAAATATCGACAGCTTAGATAAAATGGCTGGAACGAAAAATATCGCAGAAATTCACGGAAATTTGAGAGATTATTATTGTGTAGATTGCGGAGCCAAATACTCACTTGATTATTACAAACAAAACAGACCTTGCAAGTGCGAAAAATGTGGAGGAGTAGTTCGTCCAGATGTAACATTGTATGGAGAAGTTCCACCGCAAACTGAATTTGTGAAGGCAATTAATTGGATTGAAAAAGCAGACACGATGATTGTAGCTGGAAGTTCACTTGTCGTGTACCCTGCGAGTGGTCTTATTAATTATTTTAGAGGAGATAATTTGATACTGATTAATTTGGATCGTACAAGCTACGATAATATGGCGAATATCGTGATTCATGACGATATTGCAAAAACTTTAGAATATGTGACGAGGGATATTGATGAAAGATAAAATAAGAAATTATTTACAAAAAGTGTACGGAGTGGATTTTTTATCGAAAACTATGATAATAGTTGCTCTGATACTTTCTTTGATTAATTTAAAATTTAAAAATAGAGTTATAGAAGTCATTACGATGATTTTGATTGTGTATTTCGGAATTTTCAGAGTTTTTTCTGTTAATAAATATCAACGAATGATTGAGAATCAAAAATTCTCAAAGGCTGTAAAACCTATGACTGATTTTTTTGAAAAATACAAAATCAGAGCCGCAAATTCCAAGGACAAGAAGTATATTAAATGTCCTAACTGCAAAAAAGAAATGAAAATTCCAAGAAATAAAGGAAAAATCAAAATAACTTGTCCTCATTGTGGACATAAATTTGTGAAGAAAAGTTAATTATTTTGAAAAAATAAATATGCTAATAATGCTACAAATCTACTACGGAAAAAGTAGTAGATTTTTTATTGCTATAAATGAGAATTATAGTTTTATCAATTGCGACTTTATTTTTAAATAATAATTTCACGAACGTTTCATAAAACTATCGTAATATAATATCAGATCACACGAATGCGTGTTATCTAAATATGAACTTAGATATTTTATGGAGGAAATTATGAGAAAAAATGTATTAAAAGGAACTACTTTGCTACTAGCATTGTGTTTTAGTGTTGGAGCGGTAGGTTGCCAAAAATCTGATGGAAATAAAGAAAAAGATTCAAAGGTGGTTAGTCCGAAAGAGGCTGGAATGAAAGATAATAAAAACTCTGAAAACGAAAAATTCAAACCTGCTGACTATTCATTACAACCAAAAGATGAATTTGTATATGAGTTTTTGGGATTGAAGTTCAAGCTTTCAGAACAAGTTAAAAAAGATATGAAAGACAAGAAGATTGCGATGTTGGATGAACAAAGTCCTATCGACAAGGAATTGAAATACGCTATGCTTACTTTCAGCAAATTAACTGAAGAACAAAAAAATGCAGTAGTCGATAAAATGGGTGATGGATACGAAAAATGGGAAAAAGAACTTGAAAGAGTGGGTTCTATTGGAATGTTTGACAAAAATATGTCTGAAGCTGAAATCGCCAAAATCACAAAATGCGACAATAACAAAAAAATCGGCGAATCAAAAGATGGTAAGTTCAATTACTACATAAGTTCAAAAGGTAAAATGGATGAAGGTTTTGCAAAAGAATTTGCTAAAACTCAAATTGATATTATAGACAAAAAAACACGTCCTGAAAATGGATTTGTATTATCTGAAAAAACTGATTTGGAAAACACAGAAGCATTTGACAAAAAATCGGTTAAGGGTTTGGGCAATTTATCCACAAAAGACATCAATGGCAAGGAATTTTCAAGCAAAGATTTTTCAAAATACGACCTTACAATGGTAAATGTATTTGCCACTTGGTGTAGTGCTTGTGTGAATGAAATTCCTGATTTGAGTGAAGTTCAAAAAGAAATGAAAAACAAAGGCGTTAACATTGTAGGAGTTGTCACAGATACTGTGGACGATAATGGTACTAATAATGAAGCATTGCAAAAGGCAAAACTAATTCAAGAAAAAACAAAAGCTTCATATCCATTCTTAATGCCAGACAAATCAAACTTCAACGGCAGATTAAACGGAATACAAGCAATGCCAGAAACTTTCTTTGTCGATAAAAATGGAAATATTGTAGGAGAAACTTATTCTGGTGCAAAATCAAAAGAAGAATGGAAACAAGTTATAGAAAAAGAATTATCTAATTTGAAAAACAAATAAAATTAGGTGATTAAAATGTACAAAAAATTTATTCATAGCCGTATATTTTCAGTTACGATTTTATTTCTGTCTGTTGGGATGATTTATTACGGTTACAACAACGGCGAAGTAAAAGTTGTGTTGGATAAGGCTATAAGAATTTGCATGGAGTGTATTGGAATTGGATAAGATTAAAGATTTACTAAGCTTTGGAACGAAGAAAAACAGATATAAAATAATGGATAATTTCAGACACGCTTTCCAATCGCTGTGGTTTTTGATTACAAATTCTTATGTAGAAGGTTTTAAAACCGGAAAGATTTACGGTGGAAACCTCAAGAAAATTTGCGTTCCGGGGATGAATTGTTATTCTTGCCCCGGAGCCAAAGGCTCTTGCCCGATTGGTTCATTACAAGCTGTAATTGGAAACTCTAATTTTAAGTTTAGCTATTACATAGTAGGATTTTTATTTTTCATTGGAGCTTTGATGGGAAGATTTGTGTGTGGATGGTTGTGCCCGTTTGGATTGATTCAAGATTTGTTATACAAAATCCCTTTTTTCAAAAAGATAAAAACTTTTAAATACGATAAACATTTGAGAAAATTAAAATATTTTATTTTGCTAATTTTTGTAATAATTTTGCCGATGTTTGTGGTGGATATTTTGGGGCAAGGATCTCCGTATTTTTGCAAATTGATTTGTCCGATAGGAATGCTTGAAGGTGGAATTCCGCTTGTACTACTCAACAAAAGTATGAGAGGGGCGATTGGATTTTTGTATTACTGGAAAGGCACGATTTTAATATTGACGATTTTACTTTCTATAATTATTTACAGACCATTCTGTAAATATATTTGTCCTTTGGGTGCGATTTATTCATTCTTCAACCCGATTTCTATTTTTAAATACAGATTGGATAAGGACAAATGTATTAGTTGTGGAAGATGCAAGAAAGTGTGTCAGATGAACATCGACCCTACGAAAAATTGCAATCATAAGGAGTGCATTAGGTGCGCAAGGTGTAAGAATGCATGTCCTGTTTATGCGATAAGCTGTGGAATAAAAGATAAAAAAAATCATTTATAGAAAATTTCAATAAATAAAGCTTGGGTTTTACATTTCTCTTATGATACAATTATATCGAAAAGATTTTTAGGAGGAATTTATAGTGAAAAAACTTTTATTAACATTAGCTTTAGTATCAGCTATAGCTTTTACTGGTTGTTCAAATAATTCAGATAAACCAGCTGAAAATGAAAAGAAAACAGAACAACCTGCAGAAAAAACAGAAGAAAAAACTGAAGAAAAAGCAGCCATCAAAGAAATGAAAGGCGCTGACCTTGAAGCAATCGAACAAGACAAGAAGAAAAAAGAAACTATATTAGTTGTTGACGTTAGAAGCAAAGAAGAATATGACCAAGGTCATGTTAAATGGGCTATCAATATGCCAATCGACACTTTCGAACAAGAAGTTTCTAAGTTGGATGCTTACAAAGACAAAGCAGTTGTTACAATTTGCAATAGCGGTAAAAAGAGCCAACAAGCTGCTGAAATTTTAGTAAACAAAGGATTCAAAGATGTTACAAACGCAGAAGGCGTTAAGAAATTTGAATACAAATTAGTTAAATTCGCTAACATTTTACCAGAAGATTTAGTAAAAGCTTCTGAAGATACTAATAACGTAATAGTTGATGTTAGAGATAAAAAAGATTATGATGCAGGTCATATCAAAAATGCAATTAACATTCCATTAGATGAAGCGGATGCAAGATTATCAGAAATTCCTACAGATAAACCGGTTTACACTTATTGCTATTCTGGAAATAAATCTGGTCAATTAGCGCAAAAACTAATCGACAGAGGAAACAAAGACGTATTCAACTCTTTAGATGGAACTAAAGAACACGATTACGAATTAGTAAAATAGTTTTTTAAAATTAAAGCGGCTCATTTGTGAGTCGCTTTTTTTACAGGAGATAAAATGAACGCAGTAATTTTAATGACCAAAATTCCAAATAAAAATTCCAAAACTAGATTATCGACTCTTTTATCAGAAAATGAAAGAATAAAATTCAGCGGCAATTTGATTGAAAAAAACGTAAATATTATCAAAAATTACAGAGTTTTCTTATCTCTAACGCCAGATGAATTATTTGAGGATTATACTAAGAATTCTCCTTATGATTGTATCAGACAAACGGGAGATGATATCGGTCAAAGGATGAATAATTCGATAAAAGAAGTTTTGTCATGTGGATATTCTAAGGTTATTTTAATAGGATCAGACATCATTGATTTTGATAGTGAGATTTTCGATGAAGCTTTTGACAAATTAAACACCAATGATGTTGTGTTCAGCCCAACTGAAGATGGTGGATACAGTTTGATTGGAATGAAAAAATCACACGATGTTTTGTTTGAAAACAAAAAATACTCCAATCCAAATGTAGAAAACGATTTGGAAAATAGTTTAATTGAACATGATTTAACTTATTATAAACTGAAAGAAACCCACGATATTGACACAGATATTGATTTAGTAAAATACATATCCAAATCTGAAAATGTGAAATTACTTGGTAAAGGCGAGTACAATTCGAATTATCTGATAGATGATGATTATTTGATAAGAATTGCGCGTGGATCACAAATGCATTTGGATAATCAAATTGAATATGAATACAATGCCCTCAAATTTTTAGAAAAATCAAATGTTACAGCTAAAGTTTACGATTTGAAAAAGGATAAATTATCAGGGATTTCTTATCTTACTGAAGAGTATTTGATAGGAAGAGATTTGGATTATCATACTGATTTAAAAATCGCAGCATATTTGCTTTCACAAATCCACTCATTAGATGTGACAGGACAAGATTTTATAAAAGCAGGCAGTCCTTTTAATATGATGTTCGACGAATTTACACAGATGTTTTCTCATTATCAAAAATGGGAGAAGAAAAACAATGCAACTGAAGAAAAGATTTCGAATATGCTAAAATACATCAAAAATTTGGGGCTTGATTCTACACTTGAAAATCCATGTCTTATCAATACTGAACTCAATAATAAAAATTTTATAATTGATGAAAAATCTTATATTATAGATTGGGAAAAACCGATTATAGGAGAGCGTGAACAAGATTTAGCGCATTTTTTGGCACCAACGACGACTTTTTGGAAAACAGATGTAATATTTGATATGGACACAATAGATGATTTCTTAAATGAATACGACAAATTATCAAAAATAAAAGTTGATAGGAAAAAATTCGTAAAATATTTGCTGTTTACATGTCTAAGAGGAATAACTTGGTGTTCAATGGCATATACTCAATACGTGGATGAGAATAGAGATTGTGGATTTACCTTTGAAAAGATAAAAGCATATTTGTCTGATGAATTTTTGGATAATATATGGGAGTTTATAAAAGCGAATGATTTCAGTAATAGTGCCAGTGTATAATGAATCTGACAAAATCGACAGGTTCATCGATCGTTTGGATGTTTTTGATGATGAGTTCGAGGTGATTTTCAGCGTAAGTGGCGATGAAGATACGTTTGAAAAAATAAAATCCAGAGGATATAATCCTATCAAAAGTGCCAAAGGTCGTGGTAATCAAATTATAAATGGAATTGCAAATTCAAACGGGGAAATAATTTTGATTCTTCACGCGGATACTTTTTTCAAGGAAAATCCAAAAGCAGAAATCAAATCAGTTTTACAAAATTATAAAATGGGTTGTTTCAGTATTTCGTTTGTTCCAAAACAGTTTATAATGCAAATTGTCGCATTTAATTCAAGCAATCGTGTCAGACAAAGAAACATCGCTTTTGGTGATCAGGGGATGTTTTTCACGAGAGAGTTTTACGACGAGATGGGTGGATTTAAAAACATAGATTTAATGGAAGATTACGATTTTTCGATTAGGGTTAAGAAAAAAGGATACAAAATCTTCCTTTCAAAAATGAGGATATATTCTTCATCGCGTAGATTTCAAAAAAATGGTCCTTTTAGGACTATGTGGATGATGCAAAAATGCCAATATATGTATCGCAAGGGGGAAAGCGTAGATGATATCAAACAAAAGTACAAATGATTACTTACAAGAAGTAAAAGATAAGTGCATTGACTGTGGTAAATGCACAAAATGTTGTCCGTTTTTGACTAAATACAAGATTAACTTAAAAGATTTTGCAGACAGACAAGACTTGGCTTTTTCTTGTTTCTTGTGTCAGAAATGTGAGGCAGTGTGTCCAGTGGATTTGGATGGAAAAAAGATTTCACTTATTCACAGAAAAGCAAATCCAAAGTTCGAATCAGTTAAAAAACAAAAAGAAAATTATTTCTTCAAAAACAAATCCGACAGAAAAACAAAAGATTTGTTGTATTTGGGCTGTAATTTCCCAGCGTTTTATCCGGATACTACAAAGTATTTAATGGAATTATTTAACAAAGAAGGATTTGATTATTCAATAGATTGTTGCAATCTTCCAAGTGATTATACGGGATTTGAAAGTAATTACATGGAAAGATTTGAAAAGGAACTCAAGGACAAGGAAGTCGAAAGAATTGTGTGCGTGTGTCCAAACTGTTTCCACAAATTCTACAAAAATTTGTCGGTAGAAGTCATCACGATTTTTAAATGGCTTGAAGAAAGAAATATGATTCAAGATATCGACGAGGAAGTAAATGTGTTCTTCCCATGTTCTGACAGATACAATCATATAATATTTGAAGAAATCAAGAGACATATTAAAGGATTCAACAATAAATACATAAGCACAAACTGCTGTGGAGCTGGTGGAATTGCAGGAAAAAGCGAAAAAGAAATCGCAACTCAAATGCAAAATTCCATCAAAAATGAAAAAATGTATACTTATTGTGCAACTTGTTCATCCAAGTTTGTGGCGAATAATGAAGTACACCATTTTGTAAGTAAAATGGTTGGTATAGATGAAAAATGCGATCCAAGCTTTTTCAAAAATGCATTAAAAGGAAAATTTAGGGGGAGAAAATGAGATTCGAAGACAGAATTCCAGAACGATTTAAGAAAACTGGCGATATCACAACACTACAATTAAACATTACTGAAAAATGTAATTTGCGTTGTAAACACTGCCATGTTATGAAAAACAGCGAAAATCTAGAAATGAGCAAGGAAACTATGGAAGATTGCTTGAAGTTTTTGGATAACCACAAGATGAAAACTGTGGATATTACAGGGGGAGAACCAACAACACATCCAGAAATCGTGTGGTTTATGAAGGAATGTTTGAAAAGAGCGGACGAACTTATTATTAGAACGAATGCCACAGATATCGAAAAAAACAAAGAATTAATGGATTTATTTGACAAAGAAAAAATCAAAATCATAGTATCTCTTCCTTGTTATACACAAGATAACGTAGACAGCCAAAGAGGTGACGGAGTTTACGACAAAGTCATCGCTAATTTGAAGAGACTTAACGAAATGGGATATGGAACTGAAAAAGAATTGGACTTGGTTTACAATCCGCTTGGAGGATTTTTGCCACCAGAACAATCCAATCTTCAATCTGATTATGAACGTGAATTGAAAAAGAAAGATATTGTGTTCAATAATTTGTTTACAATTACTAACATGCCTATTGGATATTTCAGAGATTTCCTAATCGAAAAAGGCGAATACGAAGATTACATGAAATTATTGGAAGATAACTACAACGAAGAAACTTGCGAAAATATAATGTGCAGATTCCAAATTTCTGTGGATAGTTTGGGGAATCTTCACGATTGCGACTTCCACTTAGCAGAAAAAGTACCAATGAAAGACTACCAAAACATCAAAGATTTAATCGATGTGAAGGATTTGTCCAGAGAAATCGTGTGGAAAGATTACTGCTACGGATGTACTGCAGGAAGTGGCTCAAGTTGTGGAGGTGCATTGGATGAGTAAATTAACTAATGAAGAAATCTGGCAACAATTTACAGAAGGAATTGATTGTGCGCAAGTTGTATTGAGATATTTTGCAGATGATTTGGGAGTAGACAAGGAACTTGTTACAAAAATAGCATCACCATTTACAGGTGGAATGTACAAGGGAATGACTTGTGGAGTAGTAACTGGTGCCTACATGGTTTTGGGAATCAAATACGGCCATTCAAAGCCAAATGAAGGTGAAAAGAAAGTCGAACTAGTGAAAAAAATGTTCGAATTCGATACCAAATTCAAAGAAAAACAATCCACGATAATTTGTGAAGAAATATTGGGAGATAATATAGCAGAAAATCTTGAAAAAATCGAACAAGAAAACACAATGCAAAGAAAATGTCCACAAGCTGTGAACGATGCGATAGATATATTAGAGGAAATGTTTGAAGAAAAATAAAATGAAAGCTGTCTACTTCGTGAGCTGAACCCCAAAATCCGGAATACGGATGGAGGGGTTTTTGTATGCCAAAATACACAAAAGAATTTAAAATTAAACTAGTGAAGGAATACTTATCAGGTAATTCGGGTGGTCGAGAAATGGTAGCTAAAAAATATGATATTCCAGATGGAACTTTGAGAAATTGGATAAATAAATATAATTCAGGAGGCTTTGATAACTTATCTAAAAAGTTAAAAAACAATAATTACACTAGTGAATTTAAGCTATCTGTAATACAATATAGGCAAATCAATAATACTTCGCTTAGAGAGACTGCAGAGCATTTCAATCTTGTAAATGTATCTATGGTATACAGATGGGAAAAAGCTTATCAAGAACGTGGTCTATCTGGGCTTGAAGATAACAGAGGAAGGCCTAGAAAAAATATGACTAAATCAAATAAAAAGTCTAAACTAAACACTCCAATAAACGAAAGTGAAAGGGAAGAATTAATAAGACTAAGAGAAGAAAATAGACTTCTCAAAATGAAGATAATATACGAAAAAAAGCTACAAGCCTTGCTACTGGAAGAGGAAGCAGAAGCAAGGAAAAGACAAAGATAATCCTCAAACTACAAAAAGAATATCCAAAAAGCAAGGTAAGTGAATGGATAGAAATAGCTAAGTTACCTAAATCATCCTACTATGAATGGAAGATAAAATTAGAAAATCCAACAGACAAAGACAAAGAAGTTAAAAATGAAATTAAAACCATAGTAGATGAATCAAAAGGTAGATATGGCTACAGAAGAGTAACTATGGTATTAAAAAATAAAGGCTTTAATATCAACCATAAAAGAGTATTAAAAATAATGAGAGAAGAATCCTTGCTATGTACTAAATTCAAAACTAGATCAAGAAAATATTCATCATACAAAGGACAAATAGGAAAAGTAGCAGATAATGTAGTAAGAAGACAATTTAGCGCTACTAAACCAAATCAATTATGGTTAACAGATGTAACAGAATTTAGATTGAGAGGCAAAGAAGAAAAACTCTATCTATCACCAATACTAGACCTATACAACAGCGAAATAATTAGCTATACATTAAGCAATCATCCAACAACTAAATTAACCAATACAATGTTAGAAAAAGCAATAAATAAAACAAAAGATATAAGTAAACTAATAATACACTCAGACCAAGGATTTCATTATCAACATAGTACTTGGACAAATAAGTTAGAAAAATTGAAAATTACACAAAGCATGTCAAGAAAAGGAAATTGTCTAGACAATTCTCCAATGGAGAACTTCTTTGGAATATTGAAACAAGAAATGTATTATGGTGTGGAATTTAAAAGTTATGATGAATTAGTTAATGAGATCGAAAGATATATTAAATGGTACAATGAGGATAGAATTAAAACAAAATTAAACGGAATGTCCCCTGTCATGTACAGATTACATTCCGCTTAAAATATTATTAAATTATTCCGTGTTTACGGGTTCAGGTCATTCGGTAGGCGGCTTTTTTAATTTAATTTTAAAAATCTAATGCACGAATATCTAGACTCCAAAAATTGTAGATTTCTAAATCTCAAAATCCTAAAATCGCAAACTCGCCGTCGCTCAAACAGTGCGATTTTAGCCGGATTTTTTCGATTTGAAATCAAGTCAATTTTTTCCGTATGATATTCTTAGCATTAGGATTTTAAAATACCTAATGTAAGAGCAATCAATATTTCTATTTAAATAATGATATAATACAAGTAGCAAACGAAAGAGAGAAAAATATGATTATTATTAGAAATATAAAATTGAAAAATGACGATGAGAACGAATTGAAGAAAAAAATCGCGAAGATGATTGGAATGAAAAATTTCGATTACGAAATTTACAGAAAATCCATCGATGCTAGAAAGGGAATTTTGTTCAATTATCAAGTTATCGTAGATGTCGATTTGTCCGATAAAAAGATAAAATCAATCAAAAATTGTGAGAAATATCATGAGGAAGATTTTAGATTAGAAGATGTCGATAATTCAAAAAGCGTCACAGTTGTGGGAAGTGGTCCTGCGGGATTGTTCTGCGCGTATTTGTTAGCGAAAAACGGAGCAAGGGTGAAGGTCATTGAAAGAGGAAGTGAGGTATCGAAAAGAGTTGATGATATTGAACACTTCTTGGATACTGGTAAGCTTAACACGAACAGTAACGTGCAATTTGGAGAAGGTGGAGCTGGAACTTTTTCTGACGGGAAATTAACTGCACGTTCCAAAGACAAAAGAGTCAGAGAAGTTTTGAAGACATTTGTGGACTACGGCGCTCCAAGTGAAATTATGTATGACTCCAAGCCACATATCGGTACTGATGAATTGCAAAAAGTAATCGTGAATATGAGAAATGACCTTATCAAAATGGGTTGCGAATTTGAATTCGATACATTAATCGACGATGTCGAAATCGAAAATGAAAAATGCGTTGGAATTAAATCAAAGAACAAAAAGTTTGAATCAGATTGTTACGTTTTGGCGCTTGGCAATAGTTCAAGAGATACTGCAATGATGCTAGCCGATAAAATCAAAATGACGAACAAACCTTTTGCTGTTGGTTTTAGGATTGAGCACCCACAAAAAATGATAGATTTTGCACAATATAAATGCGACAGAGATCTTCCAAGTGCGACTTATCAGCTTTCTTATTCTGAGGAAAACAAGAGGGGAGTGTACACTTTTTGTATGTGTCCAGGTGGATATGTAATCAATGCTTCCAGTGAGGAAAATGAGTTGTGTGTCAATGGTATGAGTTTTCACAAAAGAGACGGCAAAAACGCAAATAGTGCGATTGTGTGCGGCATAGATGAGAATACTTACGGTCATAATTTGTTGGATGGGATTAGATTTCAACAAGAAATCGAACGTAAAGCTTTTGAATTGGGAGGATCCAATTATAATGCACCAGTTCAATTGGTCAAAGATTTTATGGACGATAAAAAATCTGAAAAAATCGGAGAAGTTAAACCAACTGTGAAACCGGGATATGTTTTGAGCAATTTGAACGATATTTACCCAGAACACGTTACAAATTACATCAAAACTGCGATAAAAATGATGGACAAAAAACTCCACGGTTTTTCAATGGATGATGCGATACTTACAGGCGTTGAAACGAGAACATCGTGCGCAGTGAGAATGGATCGTGACGATTTGTTAAGAAGCGAAAATGTTGATAATTTGTATGTTATAGGCGAAGGTAGTGGATATTCTGGGGGAATCGTGTCAAGCGCTATCGACGGATTGAAGGCCGCTGAGGTTATACTTACATCAAAATTATCTAAATAATTTAAAAAACTAAATTATTGGGTATATTTAATAAAAGCTAAATTTTAATTAATTTGAAGAGGGGAATAAAATGATACTTTGTATAACTGCGAATCCTGCTATCGATGTGATTTACGAGATGGATGAGCTAGATACTAATGGAGTAAATGTAGTTGATGATGCGTACAAAACGCCAGGAGGCAAAGGGATAAATGTGTCCAAAGTTTTGGATTTGTTGAGGGCAGATTTCATGGTTACAGGCTTTATCGGTGGAAGTAACGGAGATTATGTAATCGACAAGTTGGACGATGTGAATATTAAGCACGATTTTATTTTCACAAATGTCGACACTAGAAACTGCATCAGAGTAATTCACGGCGACAAGCAATTTGAAATTTTTGAAAAAACAAACAAAATTGATTCGAGATTTGAACGAACTTTTATGTCTCTTATAAAAGAAATTGGGAAAAATTACAATATATCAGTAATAAGCGGAAGTTTGATGAATGGTTTGTCTGATAATTTCGTCGAAGAAACTATGGATATTTTGCAAGATAACAGCAAGATTATTTTGGATACAAATGGACAAGTGACTAAAAAAGTTTTGGAGAACAATTACAAACCATTTGCTATCAAGCCTAACTTCTACGAATTCAAGGAAATCATTGGTTTAACAGAAGATATTTCATCTGAAGATTTCATAAACAAAGACTGTGACTATTTGAAGCAAATTTTTGCAAACGAATTGTTGAATGATGTTGAAATAGTTTTGGTTACTAATGGAAAATACGGGGCGATTTTAAAATACAAGGATAATTTGTACAGAATTACTGTCCCTCAATACAAAATTCAAAGAACTGTCGGAAGTGGAGATGCTACTGTCGCAGGGATAGCAAAATTCTTGGATGACGGAGAAGGTGTAATGGAAACTGTGTTGAAGGCGTTATCTCTTGGGGTTTTAAATGCGAGAGTGTCAGAAGTTGAAAAGCTGGACGCAGATAAAATAAACGAAGTAGCAGAACAAATAAATGTAGAATTATTATAGAAAATGAACGCGTCAAAAGTTTTTTTGATGCGTTTTTTCTTGCTCAAAAATTTGTATTTTTGATATAATAGCTGTAAAGAAAATAAAAGGAATAAATTTGCTTGACTTGTGATCATTTGTATGGTAAATTTATTCTCAACATTAAAAATTTTTAACAAAGTTTTTATTTATTTTATGAGGAGGGTATTATGCAATTTATCGGCGAAGGATTAACATTTGATGACGTACTTCTAGTACCAGGTCCATCAGAAGTGTTACCTAATGAAACTATCTTGAAAACAAGATTAACTAAAAAAATTGAATTGAACATTCCTATGATGTCAGCAGGAATGGACACTGTAACTGAGTCAAAAATGGCTATCGCTATGGCGAGACAAGGCGGGATCGGAATTATTCACAAGAACATGACTATTGAAGAACAAGCAAGAGAAGTAGATAGAGTTAAACGTTCAGAAAATGGAATAATTACTGATCCTTTTTACTTATCTGCAGATGACAAAATCGTTGATGCTTTGAAATTGATGAGTCACTACAGAATTAGCGGTGTACCTATAGTAAATGATGATATGACTTTGGTCGGAATCCTAACTAACAGAGATGTTAGATTCGTAAAAGATGAACAACTTCCAATCGGAGATGTTATGACTAAGGACAATTTAATCACAGGTCACGAAAACATATCAATGGATGAAGCCTTGGAAAAAATGATGAATGCCAAGATTGAAAAACTTCCAATTGTAGATGAAAACTTCAAATTAAAAGGTCTTATCACTACAAAAGATGTTGAAAAAACAATTCAATATCCAAATTCAGCCAGAGACTCACAAGGAAGACTATTAGTAGGTGCAGCAGTTGGTATTACTAACGATATGATCGAAAGATGCCAAGCTTTGGTAGATGCAAAAGTTGACGTAGTAACTATTGATACAGCTCACGGTCATTCAAGAGGAGTTTTGAATGCAGTAAGAAAATTAAAAGAATCTTTCCCAGATCTTCAAATTATCGCAGGTAACGTTGCAACAGCAGATGCTACAAGAGATTTGATAGAAGCTGGAGCAGATTGCGTTAAAGTTGGTATTGGACCTGGATCTATTTGTACGACAAGAGTTGTAACAGGTATCGGTGTTCCTCAAATGACAGCTATAATCGAATGTGCAAAAGAAGCTGATAAACACGGTATTCCAATCATCGCCGATGGTGGTATTAAATATTCAGGAGATATTACAAAAGCATTAGCAGCAGGGGCATCTGTTATCATGGCAGGTAGCTTGTTCGCTGGTACAGAAGAAAGCCCTGGAGAATTAGTTGTATTAGAAGGCAGACAATACAAAGAATACAGAGGAATGGGTTCACTTGGTGCTATGAAAGCTGGAAGTGGCGACAGATATTTCCAAAACAACACTAAGAAATACGTTCCAGAAGGTGTAGAAGGTAGAGTTGCTTACAAAGGATCTGTAGCAGAAGTTGTGTACCAATTAGTTGGTGGACTTCGTTCAGGTATGGGTTATGTAGGAAGCAAAGACTTAGTTGAATTAAAAGAAAAATCAAAATTCGTGAAGATTTCTCCAGCAACACTTGTAGAAAATCATCCACATGATATTACTATTACTAGAGAATCTCCAAACTATACAAAAAAATAGGAGCAAACAATGGATATTAGATTAATAATGGGAAGCAGTTCAGATATTGAAGTTGCAAAAAAAGTTACTAAAATGTTGAAAAAATTCGAACTTTCTTACGAAGTATCAGTAATTTCAGCACACAGAGCATTGGATGTTTTAAAAGAAACAGTTGAAAAAGACGACTGCAAAGTTTACATCACAATCGCTGGAAAAGCAGCACACTTGGGTGGAGTAACAGCAGGAATGACAACAAAACCAGTTATAGGAATTCCTGTAAAAGGATCTGCGCTTGCTGGAATGGATGCTTTGTATTCAATCGTTCAAATGCCAAAAGGAGTTCCAGTTGCAACTGTAGCAATCGACGGTGGAGAAAACGCAGCTATCTTGGCAGCTCAAATGATTGCTTTGTCTGATGAAAAACTAGCTCAAAAATTAAAAGACTACAAAGAAGAAATGAAACAAGCTGTAATTGATTCTGACAAGGAGTTAGAAGAAATATAATGGGATTAACTTACAAAGATTCTGGTGTAGATAAAGAAAAAGGCTACGAAGAAGTTCAAATAATAAAAGAAATCGTAAAGAAAACTCATGGCAAAGAAGTTCTAACAGGTATCGGTGGATTTGCTGGTTTATTTAAGCCAGAAATCTCCGATATGAAAGAACCTGTATTGGTTAGTGGAACTGATGGAGTTGGAACAAAAATCAAATTAGCAATGGAACTAGACAAACACGATACAGTTGGTATTGATTTGGTTGCAATGTGCGTTAATGATGTTTTGTGCCAAGGAGCAAAGCCATTGTTTTTCTTGGATTATATCGCGACAGGAAGTTTGAAACCAGAAAAAATGGCAGATTTGGTTCGTGGTGTAGCAGAAGGTTGTACACAATCTGAATGTGCATTAATCGGTGGAGAAACTGCAGAAATGCCAGGATTATACAAAGAAAATGATTATGATTTGGCAGGATTTGCAGTTGGTATTGTCGATCGCGACAAAATAATAGATGGAAGTGGAATTAAAGAAGGAGACGTTGCAATTTCTCTATCTTCAAGCGGAGTTCACAGCAATGGATTTTCACTTGTAAGAGCAGCGTTGGATATGGCTAATGTAAAATTATCCGACAAATTTGAAGATACTACAGTTGGAGAAAGACTTTTGGTTCCTACGAGAATTTACGAAAAAGAAATCTCAGCTTTATTAAAAGAAGTTGAAATTAAAGGTATTGCCCACATAACAGGTGGTGGATTGTACGAAAACGTACCAAGAATGTTACCTGAAAATATCGGAATAGAATTCGACCTAAAAGAATCAGAAATTGATCCTGTATTCAAAGCTATTCAAGAATGGGGAAATGTAGAAACAAAAGAAATGTTCTCCACATTTAACATGGGAATTGGAATGGTAGTTGTAGTAGACGCAAAAGATGTGGATAAATCTCTTGAAATATTACAAAAAATAGATCCAAAAGCAAAACAATGCGGAGTTTGCAAACAAACAGAAACGAAAGTTGCAATTAATTTGGACTAATTTTTGGAAAAATGAAAATTTCTAAATAAGAATATACTTTTGAATTTCGGTTCAGAAAATTTAAAAACCTAAGTCAAAATACTTTTGCCAAAAGGATTGTCCAACATATAAATTTATAAAATCAACAACCATTTATTTTTCGAAATTAAATGGTTGTTTTTGAATTGATAATTTATCATAACAAGTGCAACATAAAATAACTCATAGCTAATCAGCTGTGTTAATATGTAAGTGACCAAACAAAACATATTAAAAGGAGCGATTAACTATGAGCTATAACCATCTTACCATAGAAGAGAGATCTTGTATCTATCAATTTTTAAATTTAGGAATGAGTATAAGAAAAATTGCACAAGCACTTAAAAGGTCACCTGGTACAATATCTCGAGAAATTAAAAGAAATTCTTCTAAAATAAAATCCAGTAGAGGAAGTTACACTAAATACTTCCCAATAAAGGCAAATGACAAATATCGTCATAGAAGGAAAGATTGTCATAGGAAAACCAAGTTTTCTAAAGATGTTATTGAGTATTTAACTATAAAAATTAATGAACATTGGTCACCTGAACAAATATCAAATAGAAATACAAATTCTATTAATCATATACCATCTACATCAACTATATATAGGCTTATACACGCAAAAAAACTGCCAAAAACCAGTATGGAAAATTTGAGAAGAAAAGGAAGATTTAAAAGACCAGCAGAAAAAAGAGGAAAATTTAACGATAAAGGCAGAACTATTAAGAAAAGACCTAAAGAAATATACAAAAGGCAAGAGCTAGGTCACTGGGAAGCAGATACAGTAGAATCAGGCAGGTTCGATCATAAAAGAAAAAGTGGATACTGTTTCGTAACTTTAGCAGAAAGAAAATCTAGATACTATATAGCAATTCTAGTTGAAAATAGAAAATCAGAAAATGTAACACCTGCAATAATCAATGCACTAAAAGATTTTCCCAAAGAATTAGTGAAAACAATAACTTTTGATAGAGGTAAAGAATTTTCAGAATTTGAGAAAATAGAAAAAGAGTTAGGATGTAAAACTTATTTTTGTGACCCCTACTGTGCATGGCAAAAGGGTACAAATGAAAATAGTAATGGACTTTTAAGGGAGTTTTATCCTAAGGGTATGGATTTATCGGAAGTAAATATTAATGATTTAAATTATAACTTAAGTTTAATGAATAATAGACCTAGAAAATGTATACAATATAAAACACCTAAAGAAGAACTTTTTGGTTTCTTACCATAGGTGTTGCATTTGATTTGACAATTAGTCAATTAAAAAAATTTTCATAATATTGTGATATCAAGACTTGATATTACTTTTATGGTATAATATGTGAGTATTGGAGGGATTTAGATGTTAACAGTTAACAATTTAAGTGTCATATTCCCCGATAAAAAATTATTTGAGGATGTTAACCTAATTTTTAATCCAGGTAACTGTTACGGAGTTATTGGTGCAAATGGTGCTGGTAAGTCTACATTCCTCAAAATTTTATCCGGAGAAAAAGAGCCTACAAAAGGCAATGTCACTATAGATAAGAACACAAGATTATCAAAACTTAACCAAGATCACTACGCTTTTGAAGAAAATAGCGTAATGGATACAGTTTTGATGGGAAACAAAAAGCTTTACGATATCCAAAAAGAAAAAGATGCGATATACATGAAGCCTGATTTCAGCGATGAAGACGGAATGAGAGCAGCAGAATTGGAAGCGGAATTCCAAGAACTTGGAGGATATGAAGCAGAAGCAGAAAGCTCATCTTTGTTGCAAGGTTTGGGAATTACGACAGAACAACATTTTATGCTTATGAAAGATTTGAAAGAATCCGACAAGGTAAAGGTGTTATTGGCACAAGCTTTGTTCGGAAATCCAGGAATATTGTTACTAGACGAACCTACAAATGGTTTGGACTTGAAGGCAATATTGTGGCTACAAGATTTCTTGATGGGTTTTCCAGGAATTGTAATCATAGTATCTCACGACAGATATTTCTTAAACGAAGTGTGCACTCACATGGTGGATGTCGACTACGGAAAGATTAATATGTTTGTTGGAAACTACGATTTCTGGTACGAATCAA
Source organism: Finegoldia magna ATCC 53516 (assembly GCF_000159695.1). Lineage (NCBI taxonomy): Bacteria > Bacillati > Bacillota > Tissierellia > Tissierellales > Peptoniphilaceae > Finegoldia > Finegoldia magna. The sequence goes on along the minus strand of NZ_CM000955.1, from coordinate 846,184 downwards.
GCCAACTTGCACTTAGAATGCAAAAAGAACAAAACAAGAAAAAAGAAGACAAAATCAAAGAACTTCAAGAATTTATCCAGAGATTTTCTGCCAACAAATCAAAGTCCAAACAAGCTACAAGTAGGAAGAAACTTCTCGACAAAATCACATTGGATGACATTAAACCATCTAGTAGACGTTATCCATTTGTTGGATTTGAACTTTCAAGAGAAGTTGGCAACGAAATTCTAAATGTAGACAACTTGACTGTAGAACAAAATGGCAACAAGCTTATCGACAATTTGAGTTTCAGAGTCAATAAAGGAGATAAGATTGGATTTATCGGAAACGAAATCGCCATCACTAAATTCTTTGAAATAATCAACGGAAACGATGACGATTATTCTGGAGAATACAAGTGGGGACAAACTATCACTCACACGTATTTTCCAAAAGATAATACTAAATTTTTCGAAGATTGCGATTTGAATTTGATTGATTGGTTGAGACAATTCAGCGAAGAAAAATCGGAAATTCACATCAGAGGATTCTTGGGCAAGATGCTATTTTCAGGAGACGAAGCATTGAAGAAATCCAACGTTCTAAGTGGTGGTGAAAAGGTTAGAATGATGTTTTCAAAAATGATGGTAACACCGGCGAATGTTTTAGTGTTTGACCAACCTACAAACCATTTGGATTTGGAAAGTATCGAAGCTGTAAACAACGGGCTAATCGCATTCAAATCAAATATTTTGTTCACATCACTCGATCATCAATTTGTATCTTCTGTGGCAAATAGAATTATTGAAATATTTGATGACGGAACTTATCGTGACGTATCAATGAATTACGAAGACTATATAGAAAAATATTTAACTAATAATTAGGAGTAGAAATGAAACATCAATTAGTTATTGTAGTAGATTTTGGAGGACAATATAATCAACTAATCGCTCGTCGTGTCAGAGATTTGAACGTGTACTGCGAAGTTGTTCCTTACAAGAAAGCTTTGGATGTTATTAAAGAAAAACAACCAATCGGGATAATCTTCACAGGTGGACCAAACAGCGTTTACGAAGAAAATTCTCCACAAATCGACAAAGAAATTTTTGAATTAAATATTCCTGTTTTGGGAATGTGTTACGGAATGCAACTTATCTCCAAAGATTTTGGTGGAGTTGTTGAAAAAGCAAAAAATCGTGAATTTGGCAAAACAAACGCCAAAATCTCAAATCAAAGTACTATTTTAAAAGGAATGAGCGACGAAAGCATCGTGTGGATGAGCCACACTGATTTCGTATCACAAAAACCAGAAGGATTTGACATTATCCAAACGACTGATTCTTGCCCAGTTGCAGCAATTGCAAATGAGGACAAGAAGATTTTCGCAGTGCAATATCACCCAGAAGTTAACCACACAGTTGAAGGTAAGACATTAATCAAAAACTTCCTTTACGAAATCTGTAAAGCAGACGGAGATTGGACAATGGAAAACTTCTTGGAAGAACAAATCCAAAAAATCAGAAAAACTGTTGGCGACAAAAAAGTTTTGTTGGCACTATCAGGTGGTGTAGACAGCTCAGTTTGCGCATCACTTTTATCCAGAGCAATCGGCAAAAACTTGACATGTGTGTTCGTTGACCATGGTTTGATGAGAAAAAATGAAGGCGACGAAGTAGAAGCTGCATTCAAAAACGACGAATTGAACTTCGTAAGAGTAGATGCAAAAGACAGATTCTTAGATAAATTAAAAGGAATATCAGATCCAGAACAAAAAAGAAAAATCATCGGAGAAGAATTCATCAGAGTATTCGAAGATGAAGCTAAAAAAATCGGATCTGTTGATTTCTTAGCTCAAGGAACAATCTATCCAGATGTAATAGAATCTGGACAAGGCGATGCATCAGTTATCAAATCTCACCACAACGTTGGTGGACTTCCTGATGTAGTTGATTTCAAAGATTTGATCGAACCACTTCGCGATTTATTCAAAGACGAAGTAAGAAGATTGGGATTAGAACTAGAAATGCCTGAATATTTGGTATATCGTCAACCATTCCCAGGACCAGGACTCGGAATCAGAGTTATGGGTGAAATCACTGAAGAAAAATTAGAAGTGTTGCGTGAAGCAGACTTCATCTTCAGAGACGAAGTCGCAAAAGCTGGAATCGACAAAGACATCAACCAATACTTCGCAGTAATCACTAACAACAGAACAGTAGGAGTAATGGGAGATTTCAGAACTTACGACTACACATTGGCACTAAGAGCCGTAACAACAACAGACTTCATGACAGCCGATTGGGCAAGAATTCCATACGAAGTATTAGACAAAACTTCAGTGAGAATAATCAACGAAGTAGACCACATTAATAGAATAGTCTACGACATTACAAGCAAACCACCAGCAACAATTGAGTGGGAATAAATTTTGATAAAAATGGCGAACTAGACTTGTTTCGAAAGCACCTCACTGCGGCGTACTTATTGTACGCCTCATTACGGTACTTCCTGCACTTCGCCTATTTCATCCATTTTTCTTCAAAAATTGTTGTTTAGTTGTAGAGTTGGAATAAATACCAGAATGTTAAAAAATTAATCGAATAAGGTTCATATAAAAAATAAACTAAATAATAGTTCCAATTGGTTTACATTTGGACAAAAAATTAGACCGTAGTTTAAAACTGCGGTCTTTTTTCGTACATATTATGAGGATTAATTTATTTAGAGATCTACAATGGTTAATTTCAAATGCAACAAATAACATAAACCAGATTGCAAAAGCCACTAATACAACTGGTGTTATTTACAAGAAAGATATTGATTATATGAGAGAAAAAATAGAAAAATTGTCAAGAGAAATATGGCAGATCCATTCTCTACTGCTTAATAGATCAAAAGAAAGTTAAAGTAATTAGTATGGCAATTACAAAAATTCATCCAATAAAATTAACTCTAAATTTGGCAATAGATTATATAACCAAGAGTGAAAAACCGATTACGCTCTTTATATTTTTTTAAATATTTAGAGATAAATCTTATATAATTTCTGAATGCAAGAAAAAAGAATACCCTATATAAGAGTATTCTTGACAGGTAATAATATGCTGACTTTTGCACCTATTTTATCAGTCCTATTTTCTAATACAATACTTCCTCCATGCATCTTAATAATTTGTTCAGAAACAAATAAACCAATACCATAGTTTTCTTTTGAATGCCTACTTTTGTCTCCTTGGTAGAATTGATCAGTTGCATATAATAGGTCTTCACCTGTAAATCCATGCCCTTGGTCTACTATTGATATTTTAAGCTTATCAGCTTTGGAGCATATAATTAATTTAATAGTTGAGTTTTTAGGACTGTGTTCCTCAGCATTACTAAGAATATTAAGAAAGGCTCGTTCAAAATTTTTTAAATCTACTATTAAAACACCATTCTCATAGTTAATATCTTCTAAAAGATTTAACTTATAAGTTGATGTGAATTCTTTAGATAGTTTTTCAATGTTTTCTACAAATTCTTTTGCTCTAATTTCAATAAAATTTAATTCATTTACTTGGTTAGATTTATTAACAAGCATTAAGGTTTCAATATATTTACCAATACGGTTTGTGTTTTCTCCAATATAATTGAGATAGCTTTCCTGATCTTCTGTTAGATTTGTTTCTCCCAATAACTCTGAATTTCCCTTAATAATTGAAAGAGGAGTCTTTATATCATGGCTTAATGCTGAAATCTGATTTCTTTTTTTCTCTTCCTCTCTCCAGTTTGTCCTTAAAGATTCACTTAATCCTATTTTCATTTTTTCTAAACTATCTAATATGGCATTAAATTCCTGGATATTTGACTTTTTAACTTGGAAGTCTAAGTTTTGTTTACCGATTTCTTCTGAAGCTTCTAGCAAAGGATTTAATTCTTTTGATATTTTCTTTGCCCAAATTAATGTGGTGGTTACAATACTAATAAGGCAAAATATTATCAGTAAAATTAGCAATAAAATATTTATTTGTGGTAGATTTTTTTGCATCCAAGTACTTTTATAATAAGGTTTTAGGTTATAAGCAACTAGTACATATCCATCTGATCTTTGTATTTCCATAAAAGATAAATTGGCATTAGAATAATAACCAGATCCCTTATGATAGCTAAAGGCTATATCTTGGATATTCTTACTCATATTTGTTTCTACAACTTTTTCGTCTTTTGATAAAAATAGATAAGATGTATTATTTGGTAGCAATGATTTATCGAAATTTTTTGAAGTGGCAATATCTGTCCTTTTTTCAAGAATTAAATTCTCAGTATAATTTGCTGGAAATATCCACTCAAACTTATAAGAAGCAGATATAAAAGCTAGGATTAGTCCGACGGAGAGTACTAGCCCTAGTCCAATACTTAACAAATATTTAAAAAGTATATTTTTAAGAGATTGACCTTTTGTTTTTAATTCCATTTATATCCGATCCCCCATACTGTTTCAATTGGATTTTTACCATATTTTTGAAATTTTGACCTAATATTTTTTATATGTTCTGATATTGCAGATGCATCTCCTATACCATCAAATCCAAAGATAAGCTCATATATTTGCTCTCTTGAAAATACTTGTCCTTTTCTTTTTGCTAGTAATTCTGAAATTTGATACTCAGATTTTGTCAAATGAACTTTTTTATCTCCTACAAAGACTTCATTGGAAGATAAATCAAAACGAATCTCGCCGAGATTTAAGCTAGTGTGTCGTTCTCTTTTTTCTCGTCTTAAATGTGCCTCTATACGAGCTAGGAGTTCTGCTGCACCGAATGGTTTTGTGATGTAATCATCTCCTCCAATTAATAAGCCTTCAACTATATCTTCTTCCATAGTTTTTGCCGTTAAAAAAAGAATAGGGCAGTCTACTTTAGCTCGAATATCCTTACAGAAACTAATTCCGTCAATACCTGGCATCATAACATCAAGTAGTATCAAATCATATTTACTAAGCTTACTATTATCAACGTCTAAAGGATTTTGATATACATCGACTTGATGGTTGTTCTTTTTCAAAATGTTTTTTATTAGATCAAGCATATCTAGCTCGTCATCAACTGCAAGAATTAAAGACATTTTATTACCTCCTAATTTTAAATTAAAAACTTTTATTCACTGACAGATTTCCCATCCCACTTATTAAACCAAATAATTGAGGAAATAAATAGGATTAAGATAATAAACAAGGCTACAAAACTCCAAATTCTCAACTCTTTATAAAAATAGGAAGGATCCGAAACTTTGCTCATAGTAATATACATAGCTGGAAGTCTAGATGACCACGTACAAGGAATAAAATACCAAATACTATCACCAATGACAGTCATTGAAAGTAAAGCAATCATTGTTTCTAGAAAACCTAATCCTATAGATGCACCACTACTTAATTCAATTGATACCCAAAGATGAATCATGTATAGAGAAAGGCTGCTAATAAGAATTAAGAAAAATTCAATAAGCCAATCTAAGATATTTTGATATCCTGTTAATATTGCAAAAATTATAATAGCTAAAGATATCGAAACAACAAATCCCAATTCTAATACAAGGAGTTTTCCTAGATAAGCCTTAGTTCTAGATCTTGTAGTAGATAAGAGCACTTGAAATTTCCCAGCACCTATTTCCATATCAACAACTTTTGAACTTATAAAACTTAATATTATTGGGATTACCGCTCCTAAAAGTACAAAATAAGTTTGTACTATATCACTTTCTTCAAAATTTTTTAGTTCAGTGGTTTTTGATACCGCATAAAATAATAAAGAATAGGCTATAGGTAAAACTGTGTGAATCCAAGGAATCCATGTGCCTTTGATTTTATATATTTCGGATTTTATTATCTTTATCATTATTTTACCTCTTGATTTGAAAACCATTTTGCACTTATAATTGTCAGTAATATAAATAGACATATAGATAAAATACAAGGAATAAGTAACGATGTGTTTGATATCATTGGATTTGATGATTCTATTAAAACACCACTTGGTAGAATATGCATAACAGGAATCATTAATCTAATTCCCCAAGAATATGGACAATAAATCCAAAAAGAACTATCTGATATCAAAATTCCTAAGGCTAGACCTAATACTGCATTTATTGTAATACTTGCTATAAAGCCAAATTTTTTTGCTAAGAAAAAGCATAGAGGGACTTGCCAAATGTTGGTAATTATTAGTAAGAGACTTGCAAATATCAATGTGGAAAATCCATAGTTTGGTGTTAATTGCCCTCCAATTAAAAATTGAAAAATATACACTCCTAGCATATGAATTATAGCAGCAATACTCATATAAATAAATGCTGTAATTATTTTTGAAACCCATAACTTTTTGAGATTAATATTTAGAGGGAAAACTGCTCTGTAGTTTAATTTTCTACTTTCTTTTCTATCCATCATTGCTGGGATTAAGGCAAAAGTTGCAGGCATTATTATGACGTACCACCAGTTATAGGAATTAGTAGTGAAATAACTTGGCATAAGAAATAATGACAATAAGATTAAAGTTATTGGCATAATTACTAATAATTTCTTCAAGAAACTATGCTTATGTTTTAAATTTTCTGCAAGAATATAATTTATCATTTTTTACATCCCCATTCCATTTTTTATAACATTCATAAAAAGTTCTTCTAAGTTGTCATCATGATTAATAATGTTTTGATATTGCAATTTTCCATTATTAATAATCCCAATATGATCAGCAGTTTGTTCAACTTCTGCTAAAATATGGCTAGACAAAATAACGGTTATTCCTTTTTCTGGGAAAGATCTTATTAAATCACGCAATTCCTGAATTCCTAGAGGATCAAGTCCGTTTGTTGGCTCATCTAAAATCAAAAGCTTAGGATTATTTAATAAGGCAATGGCGATACCTAGTCTTTGTTTCATCCCTAAAGAAAATTGACCACTTTTCTTTTTGCCAGTATCTTTTAAACTAACTATTTCCAAAACTTCATCAATCCTAGAATCTGGTAATCCTAGTAGGAGTGTCCTTACCTTTAAATTTTCCCTAGCTGATAAGTTCTCATACAAGGCAGGCATCTCTATCAAGGCACCAATATCCGATAAATCCTCACGACTCCACTCATGACCTTCAAAAAAGATTTGACCAGATGTTTTATGAATCATTCCAGTAATCATCTTCAATGTAGTCGATTTACCAGCCCCATTAGGTCCTAGCAAGCCATAGATAGAATTCTCTTTTATTTTTAAAGAAATATCATCTACTGCTTTTTGTTTTCCAAATGTTTTAGTAAGATTTTTTGTTTCTAATATAAATTTGTCCATAAATGAACCTCCTCTTCATTTTATAAATTTAGTATAAAATACAAATTTAAGGATTCCATAAGGAAGATAAGATTTTCTAAAAATTTAATAGAATGTTTTTATCTTAAAAGTAAACAAAATATCCGGTACTGGGACTGGAACGGGACTAAAAATTTGAAAAAGTCCTATAATTAGGTGGATTTAGTGATATTAAAACAATAGGATCTAGTATTTTGAATGGTTTGGGGTATATCGGACGTTTGGAAAAGAAGAATTATTGATTAAAGGATAAGCCTAGGCTTGTCCTTTTTTACGTGGGAAAAGTGTCATACTAGGGATCAAATAAACTCATTAAAATAATCGCGGTGAATATATATGATATAATATTTAAAAGTAAATAATTATTTTTCATTGATATCAGAATACATATTTTAATAAATTGATTTAGAGAACATATTGGGGGAGACAATGAAACTACTTGTCATTTTAGCGTTTGCGATAAATTTTTTATATAATTTCAAATGCAAACAGAAAAACAAAATAAAAGTCAAAATTCAAAACAAATTCATACTAATCATAAGTGCGTTTGCACTTGTAGTTTTAATTATGTGCTACAAATTTGATAACTCATTACTAGGTTATATAACTGGGATATTTGCAATTCTATCAATTTATTCATCAGTTTTCTATCAGGGAATTTCTGAAAAAGGAATCAATATCACGATGAATTCAACTACGATATTAAAACTTGTGAAGTTTGATGAAATTGATAAGATAAATATTGAAAAGAACAATGATGAACTGAAAATAAAAATAAATGCCTATGGAAATACATTTACCCAAATTTACGATAACGATGACGAGGATGCAATTAGAGATATGCTAGTGTGTAACTATTAACGCTGTAAATGATGGGATTTTTCGATGTTAATTTTAGTTTCTTGTGGCAACAGTATGAATTAATGTATTATTGTGGCATAGAAAGAAGGGATAAAAATGTTGAATGAAAATATCAAATCACTTAGAAAATCAAATGGATTGTCACAAGAACAATTAGCAAATGAAATGCACGTTGTCAGACAAACAGTATCGAAATGGGAGAGAGGATTGTCCGTTCCCGATTCTGATTCTTTGATAAAGTTATCGGAAATATTACACACATCTGTCAGCGTATTATTAGGTGAAAATGTAGAAGAAACACAACAAACAGAATTAGATAAAATATCTGAAAAACTAGAAGAAATTAATCTACAATTTTTCGAAAACAAACAAAAGAAAATTAAAATTTACAGAAATATATTTATCGCACTCGATGCTTTAATTGTGGTAGTGTTCTTAGCTTTGTTTTTTATGAAAAGCAGCTATTTGCAATGGGACACGACAGACTCAAACACAATGGTGATGAAATTCATATTGCAAAGTTTCGAATGGGGATTTGTGAGAATTGCACCATTACTTTTTGTGATTTGCTCAATTTGCGCGTATATTTTTAATAAGAAATTAAAAACATGGTAGTGTTATATAATAAATTTTTTTGAACAAGGAGAGGTCAAGCAGGAATGACCTGAACCCGTAAACACGGAATAATTTAATAATATTTTAAGCGGAATGTAATCTGTACATGACAGGGGACATTCCGTTTAATTTTGTTTTAATTCTATCCTCATTGTACCATTTAATATATCTTTCGATCTCATTAACTAATTCATCATAACTTTTAAATTCCACACCATAATACATTTCTTGTTTCAATATTCCAAAGAAGTTCTCCATTGGAGAATTGTCTAGACAATTTCCTTTTCTTGACATGCTTTGTGTAATTTTCAATTTTTCTAACTTATTTGTCCAAGTACTATGTTGATAATGAAATCCTTGGTCTGAGTGTATTATTAGTTTACTTATATCTTTTGTTTTATTTATTGCTTTTTCTAACATTGTATTGGTTAATTTAGTTGTTGGATGATTGCTTAATGTATAGCTAATTATTTCGCTGTTGTATAGGTCTAGTATTGGTGATAGATAGAGTTTTTCTTCTTTGCCTCTCAATCTAAATTCTGTTACATCTGTTAACCATAATTGATTTGGTTTAGTAGCGCTAAATTGTCTTCTTACTACATTATCTGCTACTTTTCCTATTTGTCCTTTGTATGATGAATATTTTCTTGATCTAGTTTTGAATTTAGTACATAGCAAGGATTCTTCTCTCATTATTCTTAATACTCTTTTATGGTTGATATTAAAGCCTTTATTTTTTAATACCATAGTTACTCTTCTGTAGCCATATCTACCTTTTGATTCATCTACTATGGTTTTAATTTCATTTTTAACTTCTTTGTCTTTGTCTGTTGGATTTTCTAATTTTATCTTCCATTCATAGTAGGATGATTTAGGTAACTTAGCTATTTCTATCCATTCACTTACCTTGCTTTTTGGATATTCTTTTTGTAGTTTGAGGATTATCTTTGTCTTTTCCTTGCTTCTGCTTCCTCTTCCAGTAGCAAGGCTTGTAGCTTTTTTTCGTATATTATCTTCATTTTGAGAAGTCTATTTTCTTCTCTTAGTCTTATTAATTCTTCCCTTTCACTTTCGTTTATTGGAGTGTTTAGTTTAGACTTTTTATTTGATTTAGTCATATTTTTTCTAGGCCTTCCTCTGTTATCTTCAAGCCCAGATAGACCACGTTCTTGATAAGCTTTTTCCCATCTGTATACCATAGATACATTTACAAGATTGAAATGCTCTGCAGTCTCTCTAAGCGAAGTATTATTGATTTGCCTATATTGTATTACAGATAGCTTAAATTCACTAGTGTAATTATTGTTTTTTAACTTTTTAGATAAGTTATCAAAGCCTCCTGAATTATATTTATTTATCCAATTTCTCAAAGTTCCATCTGGAATATCATATTTTTTAGCTACCATTTCTCGACCACCCGAATTACCTGATAAGTATTCCTTCACTAGTTTAATTTTAAATTCTTTTGTGTATTTTGGCATACAAAAACCCCTCCATCCGTATTCCGGATTTTGGGGTTCAGCTCAGAATGCTTGGCTTTTTTCTTATTTCATTTTAAAAATGGATAACTTTTTATAAAAATAGGGTATAAATAGAACTAAGAAAGGGGAATTTTATATGAATTATGATAAATTATTTTCTTTGATTGATTCAAAGAAAGATGATATGTTTAATGACAGAAGATGCCTTCACGAACATCCTGAACTTTCTTATGAAGAAAAGGAAACTAGTGAATATATTTACAAGCACTATGAAAATAACAATGATGTAAAGGTTGAAAAAAATATCGGTGGATATGGAATAAAGGTTACGATTGACTCTGGTAAGCCAGGAAAGACTGTAGCTTTGAGGGCAGATTTTGATGCACTTCCAATTACAGAAGATACTGGACTTGACTATGCTTCTAAAAACAAGGGCGTAATGCATGCTTGTGGTCACGATGCACACACTGCATATATGATGACTTTGGCTGATTGTTTAGTGGAAATGAAGGATGATTTTTCTGGTAAAATTGTAATCATTCACCAACCAGCAGAAGAAATGCCACCAGGAGGATCAAGTTTTATGATTAAAGATGGCGTTTTGGATGGCGTTGATAATATATTTGGATGTCACGTCATGAGTCAATTGGATTTTGGAAAAGTTTATTACCACAAGGGTCCTACACAACAAGCTCGTGCGAAATTCGTTGCGACAGTAAAAGGAACCGGTGGACACGGCGCTGCACCTCACGAAGCAAATGATGCTATCGTTATTGCTAGTAATTTGGTTATGAGTTTGCAAACTATTGTTTCAAGAAGACTAAACCCAATGACTCCAGGCGTTGTAACTATTGGTTCATTTGATGGTAAAGGTCAATTTAATATAATTAAAGACTCAGTAACTCTTGAAGGAGACGTTAGATGCATGTCTGATGATGCAAGAGGTCTTATTGAACAAGAAGTTAGAAATATTTGCGAAGGATTGGCAAAGGCGTATAGTTGCGAAATCGAATTGGATTACAAAAATGATTATCCTGTTTTGATGAATGACGATGAAATGACACAACTTGTGGTTGATGCTATAAAAGAAGCAAACATTCCAGAAGTTATTGGAGTTGAAGATTGCGGTCCACAAGCACAATCAGAAGACTTTTCATATTATTCACAAAAAATTCCAGCAAGTTTCTTCTATATTGGTGCAAAACCAGATGGCAAAGCATATCCACATCACCATCCAAAATTCACAATCAACGAAGATTCTATGATTATCGCAGCAAAAGCTATGGGAGCTGTGGCTTTGAAGTATTTGAACGAAAAATAAAAGGGAGATTTTATTATGAAATTAATGAAAAAAATTCCTGGAGGAACGTTATTAGTGCCGATGATGATATCGGCATTAATCCATACATTTTTCCCAGACTTATTCAAAATCGGTGGAGTAACTGAATCGTTCTTTGGCCCATCGAGTTTGGGGTTCATTTTAGGAGCTACAATATTTATATCTGGCTGTACAGTCAAATTGAGTAGTATCAAAAGTGTGGTTAAAATCTACGGGCTATTAATTTTAGTAAGAACAGCAGTTACAGCTTTATTTGCAATTTTGTTTTTCAAATTTTTTGGTATGCAAGGAGTTTTAGGAATTAGTTTAATAGGATTTATTTGTACATTAACATCACTAAATCCTTCGTTGTTCTTGGCAATAATGGAAGACTGTGGAGACGAAGTTGACATGTCAGCGTTCGGATTCATATCGCTTTTTGCAACTCCAGCCATAGCAATGCTTATTTTCGGACTTTCTCAACCGACAAGTGTGGATTACATGTCAATAGTTTCATTGGTAATTCCATTGGTTTTAGGAGTGGCAATAGGAAATATAGACAAAGATTTGGGAAAATTTATCTCAACAGGAATGCCATTCATGATTTTTGCTCTAGGTTGGTCTGTTGGTAATAGCATCGATTTATTTGAAGCAGTCAAAGCAGGATTTTCAGGAGTAATAATGGCAGTAGTTTATTACATTTTGATATTCTTGCCAATGCTATTTGTCGAAAGAAAAGTTTTGAAAAGAGATGGAGTATCCGCGGGTGGATTGTCCACAATTGCAGGATTGTCCGCAAGTATTCCAATGATAATGGCAGCAAATGATCCCTCATTAACAGTCTATGCACCAAGAGCAGCAGCCATTGTAACATTCGGCGTAATAATTTCATCGTTTGTTTCACCATTCTTGTGCAATAAATTGTACACTGGAGAAAAACAAAAAGAAGAGAATAAATAAAACAAAAGCCAACGCATTTTTAAAAATGTGTTGGTTTTTTATTGCAAGAAAATAAAGATAAAACACAATATAGTCAATTAATTATATGATATAATTAAAATGAAATATTACATAAAATTTAAAAAAACATAATGAAAAATTAACATAAATCACAGATGAAGAATCAGAAACAGATTTCAGACTAGATACAGTAGAAGAAACAGGGTTTTTCATACTACCAAGCCAATTATTTCAAAATGTCGTAAAAACTGCACGCACCAATGAAAATTTGAACACAGATTTGGCAAATATTTTCAAATCAATAGAAGCAAGTGCGATAGGATATCCCTCAGAAGACGACATCAAAGGATTATTCGAAGACATTGATACAACAAGCAACAAACTAGGAGCAACAGTTGCAGAGAAAAACAAAAGACTATGCGACATATTAACAGGAATTGACAAAATCAATTTCGGCAAATTTGAAAACAACGACATCGATGCATTTGGTGACGCATACGAATATTTGATATCCAACTATGCAAGTAATGCAGGAAAATCAGGAGGAGAATTCTTCACTCCACAAACAGTGTCAAAGCTTTTGGCAAAGCTTGTAATGGACGGCAAAACAAGCATTAACAAAGTATACGATCCGACATGTGGGGAACGTGTCATAATAGTGATGGGTGCAGTTTGTGTTAATAAATCAACGGTTTCAGGAACTTTAACTAAATATATTTCGTGCATTGCTTAGAGTAATTAGGATCTAATTGCTGTGAGCAGTGCATGAGAGGTAAGGACATTAGCTCTTGAATAGTTGATAATTATCTAATACAATCATATTTAAGGTAATAGTTAGTTACGCATCAGTATAATTATGTTCATGTTGAATATATTAGTAGAAAAAAAGGGTATAATTTAATTAGATAAATAGTAAGTAAATTATATGGAGTAACTTACTTTTTTAGGAGGAAGTGACAATTTGAAATACAAGCAAATATTTAACTCTGGAGTTACTTTTCAACAATTTTACGATACTGCTCAGGATAGATATAAGAATTATGCTAATAATGCGATAAGAAATTATTTAAATTTAGAGAGATATTTAGAAAAGGTTAGTAGTATAACAAGCAAATTTAATATACTTGCGATTGGAGAAAACTGGTGTATTGATTCTATAATTAATATTCCTGTAGTTCATTGGTTAGAAAAAAATAATGAAAATATAAAACTTAAAGTAATAGATACAGATAGTTACAGTAAGTTTATGCCTAATGAAAAAGTTATTACACCAACATTTATTATTATGAATCAAGAATATCAGGAGATAGGGAAATGGGTTCAATATCCTAAAAGAATAATAGATGTGGTTGAATCTAAGGACCAAGTTCGAGTTATAGTAGAGAAAAGGAGATACCGACAGGGAGAATATATTATAGATACATTGAAAGAGGTATTAGATATCCTGATTAACTATAGAAATAATATTTATTTAGACAGGAGGAAATAAAGTGAGTCAAGAAAATAAGATAAATCAATCTTGCTGAGAGTCAATACAAAAAACCACTGGTACAGTGAAAGAAAAAGAAAATTGCCCCAAATGTTACGAAATAGGAGAAAAGGTTAAGAATATAACTGTAAAGCATATGGTATCAGAAAACCTTAGGGGAAAGGTTGTAGATGAAGAAACTTACTATTTATGTATGAATGAAGATTGTGATGTCGTGTATTATAACTTAAACAATGAAAGAGTTTTTTATAAGGAAGAAGTAAAAGTTCCTATATGGTTTAAAAAGAATGCAAATCCCAAATATATATGCTATTGCAACCAAGTTACAGAGCAACAAATTATAAATGCTGTTTTAGATGATGGTGCAAAGAATATTAAAGATATTATTAGACTTACAGGGGCAATGAAAAATGGAAAGTGCGAAATTAAGAATCCTTTGGGTAAATGCTGTGGTCCTCTTATTCAAGAAACCATCAATAAAGCATTAAATAGCAAAGAATAGTTTGTGACACATAATTTATAAAGTACGTCACAACAGTAATAAAATTAAAAATAATAAAAAACTATAGAATTAAAACTTTTGGAAATATTGTGTGTTTCAGAGATTTGGAAAAGGCTACTGAAGATGCTATAAAAACTTTTGGCGATGAAAACAGTGTAAATATTATTCTTGAAAAAAGCTACGAAGAATACATGGAAGGTTTTACAGATGAAGAGACAGGGAAAGTTACCAAAGGTTACAAGGATATTTGCAATGAAATTGTAGAAAAGTTTCCAGATCCAACAGAGATTTTCTTGGAAGCTGACAAGAAGGAATTCGTGCAGCTTTTTGGTGAATTATTGAAATCGGAAAATATTTTGAAAAACTTTGATGAGTTTGAAAATTTCGACAAAATTATTTCCGACAGATTAATGCAAGATATGAAGAGCGTGTATGTCGATATTAGAGAAAATATCGTGAATTCAAGACGTTCAGGAGATTCTGAAGAACAACAGGTTGATTTCTCTGATGTAGAATTTCAAATTGATTTGTTGAAGACTGATGAGATTAATTTGGATTATATTTTGGCTTTGATTTTGGAAAAATCCAAGGAACATGAGGATGTTGAAAACTTGAAGGCAGAAGTTCGTAGAGTTATAAGATCCAGTTTGGGAACGAGAGCTAAGGAAGATTTGGTGATGGATTTTATCAACAAGACAAGATTATCAGAATTGAAAGATAATGATGATATATTGGAAACTTTCTATTCATTCGCAAGAAAAGAAAAAGAAAAGAAGGTAGAAACTCTAATTGAAGAAGAAAAATTAAAAGAAGGAGCATATCATTTTATCAACAAATCAATTGCGAAAGGTTTTGTTGATTACGCCGGTACTGTATTGGATAAAATTTTGCCACCTACTTCTCGTAGACAAGGTGCAAGGGAAAAGAAAAAACAAATTGTTCTCGAAAAAATAGAAAAAATTGTAGAAGTTTTTGTAGGAATATAAATCTCGTAAAGGAGCTAACAAAAATGAGTGGTCAAATGAAAAAGAGTATAGATTCGAAGAAAATATTTTACGGAATTACAATATTTTCAGTGTTGTTATTTGTTGTTGGAATTATAATTACTGTGACAAATAATCCGTTGAATGGTGGTGTAGCCAATGTGTTGAACAATGAATTTTTTAATCACATTACGATGTTTGTTCCTTTTTCGATGTGGGCTTGGTTAATTATTTTTGCTATTTTCTTTGTAAAAAAGAATTGGGTGGTTGTAACTACTTGTATTATTTTGGCAATTCCGCATTTAATTTTAATTGCAGTGCTGGTTATCGATTCACACAGTCTGGTGGAAATTCTAAAATGGTATGTTATGATTTTAAGTTTCGGGAGTATTGTTCTTAAATAGAAAGGGCAATCCAGATGAAAAAAATATGTTTGAATTTTGGAATGAAAAAACCAGATGAGGTTAATAGAATTAAAGAATTATACGAAAAAGTAGCAGAAGAATTTTATTTCATGATAAAGGATAATTTTATTATAGAAATATCAGAATTGGATATTTGATTTTAAAAAAATTAAATTATAATTTTAAATTATTGAGGGAAGCTTCATAGCTTTCCCTTTTATTTTGAAAATTTTAGTAATGTTGTAGGATTTTGTTGTTGATATGAAAGGTCAAAGATGGTATAATTTAAGAAAGATAAATTTTTTTATTTAATTAGTCAGAGAAAGTCAAAAGAGGTGATAGTATGGCAGGGCTTAGTAACAGCATTGAAGCTTTTTTGAAGCAGTTGTTGAGTAACACTGACGATGATTTCATCGAAATCGGAAGAAATGATCTTGCCAATCAGTTTAATTGTGCTCCATCGCAAATTAATTACGTTCTGACTACTAGATTTACTCCGTACAAGGGTTATTATATTGAAAGTAGACGCGGTGGAAGTGGATATGTTAAAATAATAAAATTAACAATTGAAGACAGTAATCCGATTAAGGAGATTGTCGAAAATGTTATTGGAGATAGAATTACAAAGGATAAGTCGAATAATATTATTAATATGCTTTTGGATGAGGAATTGATAACTGAAAGGGAAGCTTTGGTTATGGTTCACGCTTTGGAGGATAATACTTTGTCGAAGGTGGATTTTAATGACAGGAATATTCTGAGGGCTGATTTATTGAAGAATATGTTATTGGCTTTTATGAGATAGAGGTGATTATATGAATTGCGATAATTGTGGTAAACCTGCTTTTATTCAAGTTAAAATCGTGGGACCATTTGGTGCTCGTGATGTGAATTTGTGTCATGATTGCTATGAAGAATATATGAATAATTTGAAGAATGAGATTATTTCGAATTCTGATTTTAAGTTTGATTCTGATGAACAATTGAACGATAATAAGGAGCTTTTTGAAGAAATCGCAAAACAAATTTCTGATGTGGTGGAGCATTTGCCTTTTGAAAAGGTACAACAATCTTCAAATAAAGATGTTGACGATAAGAGTGTGTGTCCAGTGTGCAATATGCCGTTTGATGAGTTGAAGAATTATTCATCGATTGGGTGCAAATATTGTTACGATCATTTCAGAGATTTCATCATGGATAAGAGAAATTCGAAAAGTTATCCAAAGTATTACAGGGGCAAATTCCCTAAGAATTTTGAAAAGGCAAAGGAAATTTTGGAGAAGTTGGATAGCTTGTCTGATGAGCTTTTCATTGCAATGGATAATGAGGAATTTGAAAAGTGTCACGATATTCAAACGAAGATTGACGATTTGGAATTGAAATTACAAGAGTATAGGGAAAAATGTTATGAATAATTCAAGTGTTGTAATGAAATCTGATGTGTCGTTGAGAAGAAATTTGTCGGACTATAATTTTATGTTGGTTATAGATACGGATTCTTGCGACGATATGAAATCAGATATAAAAAAAGAATTGAATAATCTGGAATATTTGAAGGAGTCTAGCGTTTATTCTTTTAAGGATACTAAAAGTACGAACAGAGATTATCTGAGAAAACAAGGATACATTTCTAGTACTTACTATGAGGATGTGTCTCCTGAGGTTATTATAAATAGCGATGAAAAATGCGTGTTTACTTTGGCAGATAATGACCACATTTGCATTACTGCTTACGATTTTGGGAAAAATTTGAGAGATATTTACGAAAAATGTCTGAATATTGAAGAAAAATTGAATGATAAATTGAACTTTGCTTTTGATATTGATTTTGGATATTTGTCAGATGATTTCTACGATTCGGGATGTATGATGGATGTGAGCATGTGTATGAACTTGAAGGCTTTGGAGTATTTCAACAAGATTGACGATATTCAAGATGTTGCAAGATACAGAGGATATATGTTTGAGAAAGCTTTCAATTCTAATACGAAAAGTTCGATTTACAGGCTTACGACTAATGGTCATTTGATGGATCCTGAATATATTATCAATGATATGACGCTTTTGATTGATTCGATTTGCAGAAAGGAAATTGAAAACAGACGCATTTTATTCGAAAATAATCCTGAGTTTAAGGATGACCTTTTGAGAAGTGTGTCGATGCTAAAATATTCAAGGGTTTTGGATGAAATTGAAGGAATGAACAGGATTGGAGATTTACTGATAGCTATCGATTTTGGAATTGTCGATGGTTTCAATGTAGATGATATTCTGGACTTGTACGATAAGACAAATAAGTTGAGGCTTGAAAAATTTCGCGAAAACAATAAATTGAATCAAAACATTGGAGTTTTGAGAAGCGAAATCATCAAGGATACTTTGGAAAGACAGGTGAAAAATTGAGAAAATCAGATATTTATAATTTAAGAACTGAGGCTGTGTATGAGGCAATTAGTTTGAAGCACGCGGATCTTGGAGTGGAGCATGTGCTACTTGCTATGTTCAAGTTTGATTTCAAGGCGTCTCAATATTTGAAAAAACACGGTGGAAATTACGAAAAAATTAGAAATTTAATTATAGATGAGTTGGGTTATGGAGACAGCGAGGAAACTAATCAAAGAATTAGCCCGAAACTTGAAGAAATAATCACTCAAGCTGTGGGATTGTCCAACACTTACGGAGAAAGGGCGATTACTCCAGAACACATTATGGCAGCGCTTTGCATGGACAGTTCTAACTACGCTAATCATTTGATGAAAAAAACAGGCGTGGATACTATGAAATTGACAGCGGAACTTCGCAAATATTTCTTTATGAAGATGAAGAGAGAACAAGGAGATGTAAACGACACATCAGCTAGTTCTTCTAAGTCAAGTGAGATTGAAAAGTACACTAAGAATTTGAACGAATTGGCAAAAGAAGGAAAGATTGACCCTTGTATCGGTCGTGAGGAAGAAATCGAAAGGATTATTCAAGTTCTTCTTAGACGTAAAAAGAATAACCCTGTGTTGATTGGAAATCCTGGTGTCGGAAAGACTGCTATCGTGGAAGGCTTGGCTGTAAAGATTGTCAACGGCGATGTTAATGATATTTTCAAGGACAAGGAGATTTTGTCATTGGATTTGGCAGCATTGTTGGCTGGAACAAAATACAGAGGAGATTTTGAAGAAAGAATCAAAAAAGTTATCGATACTTTGTCGAATTCTGAAAACAAAATTTTATTTATAGATGAACTTCATTCGTTGATGGGCGCAGGTGGTGCAGAGGGCGCATTGGATGCATCAAATATTTTGAAACCATCATTGGCGAGAGGCGATTTGCAAATAATCGGAGCTACAACTATCAATGAATACAGAAAAACTATCGAAAAGGACCAAGCTTTTGAAAGAAGACTTCAAACTATCATGGTAGATGAGCCTTCTGTTTCGGATTCTATACAAGTTATTGAAGGATTGAAGGACAAATACGAATCACACCATCACGTTCTAATTAGTGACGAAGCAATCAAAGCGAGTGTTGAATTATCGCACAGATATTTGAACGACAGATATTTGCCAGACAAGGCGATAGATTTGATAGATGAAGCTCAATCGATGGTTAGAGTGAAAAACTTCACTGGTGGCAAAAATTATGCGAAAATTCTAGAAGAATTAGAAGCAGAAAAACAAGAAGCTATTCAAAATTCTGACTTTTTGCTTGCAGCAGAAAAAAGAGATGCAATCAAGGAAGTAGAAGCAGAAATGGAAGAAGAAGACCAAGACGAAAACAAATTGGAAATTGGATTCGATGAAATAGCGAATATCGTGTCACGTTGGGCGAAGGTTCCGGTATCTAAGCTAACAGAATCAGAATCACAAAAATATTTGTTCTTGGCTGATAATTTGAAAAAAGTTGTCATTGGACAAGACAAAGCTATCGATTCTATTTCGAACGCAATTAAAAGAGCACGTGTTGGACTCAAAAATCCTAACAAGCCAATTGGATCATTTGTGTTTGTCGGACCAACTGGTGTTGGTAAAACATACTTGGCAAAGAAACTTGCTAAGGAATTGTTCAATGATGAGAATGCGATGATTAGAATTGACATGACAGAATATATGGAAAAACATTCGGTGTCAAAATTGATTGGATCTCCTCCGGGGTATGTTGGTCACGATGATGGTGGACAATTAACTGATATGGTGCGTACGAAACCATACTCTGTAATATTGTTTGATGAAATCGAAAAGGCTCATCCAGATGTTTTCAACACGCTTTTACAAGTTTTGGACGATGGTAGACTTACAGATTCCAAAGGACGCGTGGTAAATTTCAAAGATACTGTAATCATAATGACATCAAACATTGGCGCAACTGAACTTGAAAGCAAAAACGTAATTGGGTTTAATACAGCAGAAGATGTTGAAGTTGATGAATACAATAGAAACAAAGAGACTATCAACAATGCAATGAAGTCGATGTTCAAGCCAGAATTTATGAATCGATTAGACGATGTTATTGTGTTTAGCAATTTGAACAAGGAAAATGTAAAAGAAATTGCAGGACTTATGATGGATGAATTGGTTGAGAGAATGGCGAAGAATGATTTGATAATTTCATATGACGAAAAAATCTTGGATTATCTTGTAGACAAAGGATACGACAAGAAATTCGGAGCAAGACCTCTTGAAAGACTTATAAGAACGGATATTGAAAATGAACTTGCCGACAAGATTTTGAACGGAGATATCGACAAAAATAGAAAAACAACTATAACTGTGGTTAACGACAAGGTTAGCTTCAGAAGATATGTAAGACGCAAAAAGACTGTGAAACAATAATATGAAAAAGAAAACAAAATACGTGTGCAAAAATTGTGGCTACGAGCAAGCCATGTGGATAGGAAAATGCCCCAGTTGTAACAGCTGGGGTTCTATGCAAGAACAAGAAATCGTAGATGAAAAATCGAATACTACAACAAGTTCAACCAAATTTTCAAAAGCGGTTAAATTGGTCGATGTAAAGATAGATTCATCGGAGAGAATTCAATCGTCGATTACTGAATTGAACAGAGTTTTTGGTGGAGGACTTGTCAGAGATTCCGTGTCAATTCTAACTGCAAGACCAGGTGCTGGAAAATCAACTTTGCTTTTGGAACTTGCAAATGATTTGGCTTCTAAAAATATAAAAGTTCTCTACATTTCTGGAGAAGAATCCACATCTCAAATCAAACAACGCGCGATGAGAACTATGGAGAAAATCCCGGAAAATATTTGGTTGATTTCAACGACAAGCATGGACAACGCTTTGGATTCTATTCACAAAATAAAACCGGATGTGATTTTCTTGGATAGTATTCAAACATTCCAGCTTCGTGAGTACACTTCACGTCCAGGTTCTCCTGTGCAAACTGTAGAATGTGCGAATAAAATTGTAGAAATCTGCAAAAACCCCGAAAAACCAACTCTTGCGATTATGGTTGGGCATATGACAAAATCAGACGAAATGGCAGGACTCAGAACGCTTGAACACTTGGTAGATACTGTGCTTTATTTGGAAGGTGAAAGCGACGATCCTTTGAGATTGTTGACAACGACGAAAAACAGATTTGGTCGAACTGGAGAGATTGGACTGTTTAATATGCAAGAAGATGGAATAAAGGAAATCACCGATGCGTCTGATTATTTCGTCACAAAAAGGAAAAAAGATGTAAATGGTGCAGCGCTTTCTGTAATAAAAGAAGGGTCCCGAATTTTGGTTGTCGAAGTTGAAGCATTGGTGTCCAAATCATTCGCTCCGTATCCTCAAAGAATAGGTGACAGTCTTCGTAAAGACCAATTGAATACGTTGATATCTATATTGGAAGAACGCGCAGGGATGAATATGTATGACAAAAATGTCATCATCAAAACCACAGGAGGAATCAAAATCCAAGAACAATCCGTGAATTTGTCCATAATAATGGCGATTGCATCATCACTTATGAACAAACCAATTCCATCTGATGTTGTGTTCATTGGAGAAGTTGGATTGACAGGAGAAATCAAAAGAGTTCCACAAATAGAAACCAGATTAAAAGAAATCGAAAGATTGGGATACAAAAAAGTTTACATCTCACAAAACACGAAACTAACACAAAAATACGATCTTGAAATCAAACAATTTGATAGCATAAGATCGGTAATATCAGATATATTTTAAAAGGCACTCAAAAACTGAGCGCCTTTTTCTAATTCTTTCCTAATATTAATTTGTTGTTATGAATGTAGGTTTTTATCGCAGACAAATCATTTTTCTCATACAAATCCAATAGATATTGTCTGTGAATTTTGGATTCTTCTTTACCATCCTTGTAAATTGGATAATCTTCGTTTTCTTTCATGGACTGCATAGCCTTTTTCAAATCATCTTCAGAACTTATGCCGTATATTTCAGAATACGGATTGTAAGTATTCATAGTTTTACTCTTACACATGGTGAATGAAAACATCATCAGTACAGACAGTAAAATCACAAGTAATTTGTTACGTTTCATAAAAGCCTCCAAACTGTTTACTTAATTTAATTATAAAACGTTTTCTAAAAAAAACAACTCTTATATGCAAAAAAAGAGTGGACTATGTCCACTCTCAAAATTATAATTCTTTTTCTATTTCGTCTAATATTTCCAATAATTGTGGAAGGATTTCTTCAAGAACTCCATCGTTCATTGGGTTTTTGATGTTACCAGCTTTCATTATTCCGAAGAATGATTGGCTTCCACCAACTTTACAGATTTCAAGGTAATCTTTGAATGCTTCTTCGCGGTTCTTTCTTGATTTCAATAAGAATTGGAATGCACAAACTTGTGCTAATGTGTAATCAATGTAATAGAATGGGTTATTGAAGATGTGACCTTGTCTGTACCACCAAGTTCCTTTTTCCAAGAATTCATCATCATAATCCAAGTTTGGACGATACATCAATTCTATTTCGTGGTATTTTGCTTTTCTTTCTTCAGCTGTTGCATCTGGATTTTCGTATACGAAGTGTTGGAAATGGTCGATAGTTACACCGTAAGGAATGAAACTGATAGCTCCATCTAAGTGAGAGAATTTGAATTTGTTAGTTTCTTCTTCGAAGAATAATTCCATCCATGGCCATGTCAAAAATTCCATACTCATTGAATGGATTTCACATGCTTCAAATGTTGGCCAGATGTATTCAAAAATTCTTCCGTCCATTGAAGTATAAGATTGGAATGCATGACCTGCTTCGTGAGTCATTACTTCGACATCGTGAGTAGTTCCGTTGAAGTTTGCGAAGATGAATGGAGATTCATAATCTTCAATTGTAGTACAATATCCTCCGCCTTCTTTTCCTTTTTTGCTTTCCAAATCGAATAATTCTCTTTCATACATAAAATCGAAGAATTTTTTAGTTTCTGGTGACAGTTCAGAGTACATTTTTTTAGCGTTATCTACCAAGAAGTCTTTTTCTCCGTGAGGTTTTGCGTTACCATCTGTGAACATTACGTTGTTATCGTAAGCTTTCATGTCTTCAATTCCAATTCTCTTAGATTGTTTCTTTCTCAATTCAAGATAAACTGGTGTTACATATTTTTTGACAAATTCTCTGTATTTTGCAACATCATTCTTGTCATAATCAGTTCTCATTAATGATTTGTATTGGTATTCAATGTATGAATCAAATCCCAAAGCTTTAGCCATATCTGTTCTAACGTGAACCATTTCATCGTAAATATCGTCGATTTCTTTTTCATGTTCTGAGAAAAATTCTGAGATTTTTCTTGTAGCGGCTTTTCTTTCGTCACGATCTTTTGATTGTGTGTAAGGAGCCATTTGTGACAATGTCAATGTTTTATTGTCAAATTCGATTTGTGCAGATGCTATTAATTTGTTGTATTTAGTAGTTAATTGGTTTTCTTTTTGCTTAAAAGGAACAGCCTTTTCATTAAAAATCAATTGACAGCTTATTAAATCAAACAAATGTTGTCCGAAATGTTTAACCAATTCGTCTTTGAATTTGGAGTTGTCGATTGCTTCGTACATTTTAGTGTCTAGAACTGAATAATGTGGCATGTATTCATCCAAGAAATCTTGTTCTTCTTTGTAGAATTCATCGTTTGTATCAATTGTGTGACGAATGTATGCAAGGTTTACATTAGTGCTTAATGTTTTCTTGTATTTGTCCATTTCTTCCATGATTTTGATTTGTTCTTCGGAAGTTGTGGAATCGTTAAATCTTTTGATAAAATCTTCGACCTTTTTCTTGTCTTCTTCGAAGTTAGGTCTAGTGTATTTGTATTCTGTAAATTTCATTTTTTCACCTCTAAAATTATTTTATCATATTTTTATACTATGTAAATGTTTTTATGGTTGATAAATTCAATAAGCTATCGGTTTGAGATATAATATACAAAAGGAGATGAAAAAATGAACTCTGATTACAAAGACAGAATAAAAGGAGCGCTGTATGCATTTGCGATAGGCGATAGCATGGGTGCTACGACTGAATTTATGACAGAAGAGGAAATCCGTGAAAAATACGGTAGGATTACAGATATTGTCGGAGGTGGTTGGCTTGATTTGAATCCAGGGGAATGCACTGATGATACTGATATGAGTATTTGTGTTATGAATTCTTTGATGGAAAATGATCGTGATAATTTTGAGAAAAATACTATGAAAAATTTCGTGGAGTGGTACAATACTCATCCAAGAGGTATTGGCAATCAATGTAGACGTGCAATCGAACACTACATTCAGTACGAAATATTTATCGAAGAAGACGATACGGCGCTTGGAAATGGAAGTTTGATGAGAGCACTTCCTTGTGCACTGCTAGATAATGAAACTTCTAAAGATTTGAATATAAAACAAGGACGACTCACTCACAATAACGAAATGTGTGACAGAATTTTAAAAGAATACACACAAATTATCAGAGATAATGTCAACGGAAAAACTCATGAACTAAAAGATACGCAATTGTCGAAACCATCAGGATATATCGTGAACACTTTCAACAATGCAATTCATTGGGCTAAGGAAAATTCAATTGAAGATTGTATTATAAATGCTGTAAATCACGGGGGAGATTCCGACACGATAGCCGCAATTGCAGCAAGTTTAAGCGGCTCAATTCATGGATATTCTACAATTCCTAAAAGATGGATTGACAAATTAGACGAAAATGTAAAAGAACAAATTGAAAAATTTGTAGAGTATTTGTGCGACGGAAATGTGAATGATGATCGAAATAAAATATAAATTAGTTGAATGTATTTATTTGAGACTGTGAAATAGTTTTTGTATGAGAAATCCTCCTGATAAGACAATAATCAGGAGGATTTTAATATGTCAAAAAATACATAAAAAGTTATACTTAAAGCATAACTATAAATACATTATTTATTTTAAATGTATATTCAGGAAAATGATAAAGGTTTTTATATTTTAATTATTAATGAAATCTCTGTTTTTAAAATTATTAATATATTTTTATTATGAGTTTTATGTATATAAAGTTAAAAAAATAATTATATTAGAGGTCTTATAAATGTTGACTAGATAAAAAAAAAGTAGTAAAATTTAGAACGTAATTTTTGAAAATGGGACTCAATATCGATATTTGCAATTTATACCATGAATAAAATTAATATTTTTTAATCTAGGAGGATTTATGAAAAAAAAGAATATTATAAAGGCAACTCTTGTTGCAGCTTTATCAGTTTCATCAGTTTCATTTATGTGCAGTGATACAGTTTTTGCAAAAATTGAAGATACTGAAAATATTATTGACAATGAAAAATCTATAGAATATAAGCAGGATGGAAATAAGCTTACGAATGAGACGTTAAAAGTCAATAAAGAAAATTCGAACAATACAAACGATGAAAAGTTATCAGTAATTACAAAAGAAGATATTAAAGAGGATTCTGCAATTGATAATAAAAATACTTCCGATAACAAATATTCAAACAACGAAGTATCAAAAGGAAATGAATTGTATAAAGCAGATGAAATTCAAAACATTTCTAAAAAAGAAGAGGATAGAGTTGTATACATAGCTGAATTTAGGAATAAGGAGGATGGTCAGAAAGCAATTAAAGAACTATCTAATTTTAAAAATACTAAAGTTTTGTATACTTATAATACGATTTTCAATGGTTGTGCTATAGAAACAAATCGAGATAATTTGGACAAAATTAAACTTATTGAAGGCATTTCATCAGTCGAAAAATCACAAAAAATTCAACCGATGATGAACAATGCTCGAAAGGAAATAGGAGTTGATGAATCCATAGATTACCTAAAAGCAATCAATGCTCAATTTGGCAAAAACTTTGATGGTAGAGGAATGGTAATTGCAAATATTGATACTGGAACTGATTACAGACACAAAGCCATGAGAATTGACGAAGATGCGAAATCATCGATGAAATATAAGAAAGATGATTTACAAGGAACTGACAAGTACTTTTGGTTGAGTGATAAAATACCTCACGCTTTTAACTATTATAATGGTGGCAAAATCACTGTCGAAAAATATGATGATGGTTCAGATTATCATGATCCACACGGTATGCATATAGCAGGAATTCTCGCTGGAAATGATACTGATGAGGACATAGCTAATTATAATGGTATTGACGGGATTGCTCCAAACGCTCAAATATTTTCTTATAAGATGTATTCTGATTCAGGTGATGGATTTGCCGGTGATGAAACGATGTTTCATGCTATTGAAGATGCAATCAAGCATAAGGTCGATGTAGTATCTGTATCATCAGGTTTTACAGGAACAGGACTAGTAGGAGAAAAATATTGGCAGGCTGTTAGAGCTTTGAGAAAAGCCGGCATTCCTATGGTTGTAGCAACTGGAAACTACGCAACAGCTGCATCAAGCTCATCATGGGACTTGGCAGCAAATAACCAACTAAAGATGATTGATACAGGCAATGTAACTAGAACTGCTGCACATGAAGATGCTATCGCGGTCGCATCAGCTAAAAATCAAATAGTAGAGTTTGACAAGGTCAATATTGGTGGAGAAAGCTTTAAGTATAGAAATATCGGTACCTTCTTCGATAAGGATAAGATTATTAGAAATGAAGACGGAAGCAAGCTATCTGACAAAGTAAAATTTGTTTATATAGGCAAGGGTCAAGATGAAGATCTAGTTGGTCTTAATCTTAAAGGCAAAATTGCCGTTATGGATAGAATCTATACCAAAGATTTAAAATATGCCTTTAAAAAAGCTGCCGATAAGGGTGCTCGTGCAATCATGGTTGTAAATACAGTTAACTACTACAACAGAGATAACTGGACAGAGCTTCCAGCCATGGGTTACGAAGAAGATGAAGGAACAACTTGTCAAGTATTTTCAGTATCAGGTGATGATGGTCTAAAGATTTGGAATATGATTAATCCAACAAATAAAACAGAGGTTAAAAGAAATAAAAAGGAAGACTTCAAAGATAAGCTTGACCAATACTATCCAATTGACATGGAAAGCTTCAACAAAAACCGTCCAAAGCTTGGTGATGAGAAAGAGCTAGCCTTTAACTTTGCTCCTGATACAGATAAGGAACTTTACAAGGAAGAAGTAATAGTTCCAGCCGCTTCTACATCTTGGGGTCCAAGGGTTGACCTCCTCCTAAAGCCAGATGTATCAGCACCAGGAAAGAACATCAAATCAACTCTAAATGTAATTGACGGCAAGTCAACTTATGGTTATATGTCAGGAACAAGTATGGCAACACCAGTAGTTGCAGCATCAACAGTATTGATTAGACCAAAACTAAAAGAGATGCTCGCAAAACCTGTCTTAAAAAACCTAACAGGTGACGACAAAATCGACTTAACTACTCTTACAAAGATTGCCTTACAAAACACAGCAAGACCTATGATGGATCCAACAGGTTGGAAGGAGAAATCACTATATTATGCTTCACCAAGACAACAAGGCGCTGGTCTTATTAACGTAGCTAATGCACTAAGAAATGACGTTATAGCTAGCTTTAAGAATTTAGACTCTGAAGGTTTGGTAAATTCATATGGATCTATTTCACTTAAAGAAATTAAGGGCGATAAAAAATATTTCACAATTAAATTAATTAATACATCAGATAGACCTCTAACATTTAAAGCTTCATCATCTGCAATCACAACAGATTCCTTAACCAATAGACTAAAACTTGATGAAACTTACAAGGATGAAAAATCTCAAGATGGAAAACAAATTGTTCCAGAAATCCATCCTGAAGTAATTAATGGAGCAAAGATAACATTCGAATACGATACATTTACCATAAAACCAAATTCAAGTTTTGACTTAAATGCTGTAATAGATGTCGGAGATGCTAAAGATAAAAATAAATTTGTAGAATCCTTCATTAGATTTGAATCTAAAGAAGAAGTTGAGGCAATGTGCGGTAAGGGAAACAAGACAGTTTTTCAACCATCTCTATCAATGCCACTTATGGGCTTTGCTGGAAATTGGAACAAGGAGCCAATCCTTGACAAGTGGGCTTGGGAAGAAGGATCTAAATCAAAAACCATGGAAGGTTATGATGACGATGGTAAACCAAAAATACCTGGAACCTTGAATAAGGGTATAGGTGGAGAACACGACATCGATAAATTCAATCCAGCTGCCGTTATCCAAAACAGAAAAGATGGAAATACAAAATCACTTGATCAAGACCCTGACTTATTTGCATTAAATAACAACCAAGGATTAACTGATGCATCTAATAGCGGCTCAAAAGTAGCAAGAGTTTACCCACTCGATTCTAAAGGACAAAATCAAGAAGTACAAATAGAAAGAGGGCTAACTCCTTCACCACTTGTTCTAAGAAGTGCAAAAGAAGGACAAATATCAATCGTAAATACCGATAAAGAAGGAGAAGGTCAAAAAGATCTTAAAGTAATAACTAAAGAGCATTTTATTAGAGGTATCTTAAACTCTAAGAGAAATGACGCTAAGGGTATAAAATCTTCTAAGCTAAAAGTTATGGGAGATTTAAAATGGGATGGATTAATCTACAACCCAAGAGGAAGAGAAGAAGGCGCTAATGATGATAATAATAACCAAGACTTGGAAACAAAACTTAGGGGTCAATTTGAACCAATAGCTGAGGGTCAATACTTCTACAAGTTCAAATATAGATTAACCAAGGATTATCCATGGCAAGTTTCTTATATACCAGTAAAAATTGACAATACAGCTCCAACAATTGTTGATGTTGATTTCTCTAATCCAGACAAAATCAAATTAATAGCAAAAGATACCTACCACAAGGTAAAAGATAAGTATAAAAACGAAACCTTGTTTGTAAGAGATCAAAAAAACCATCCAGATAAATTTGAAGAAGTAGCCAACGAAGTATGGTATGCAGGTGCAGCTATAGTTGACGAGAATGGTGATGTTGAAAGAAACCTTGATGTTAAATATGCAGGAGAAGGCGAAGGAAGACACAGAAAGCTTGATGAAAAAGGAAATACTATCTACGAAATTAAAGGAGCTGGAGATTTAAGAGGAAAAATCATAGAAGTAATCGCCCTAGATGGTGCAAGCAACTTCACAAAAATCCATAGGATTAAATTTGATAATAAAGCTGACGCAAAAGGAATGATTTCTTATTACCTAGTAGATCCTGAGACAGATGCTTCTTCTTACAAAAAACTAGGTGAAATTTCTGAAGAAAAACTTAAAAATGCTCAAAGTCCAGAAGCTTCAAATAAGGCAGAAGAAAAGAAAGATACTGTTGAGGAAAATCCTATAGAAGGACCTTCAAATCTAGAGTTAAACAAAGAAATCTCTACTGTTAGAGGCTTTGAAGATAAAGACCTAAAGAAACTAGTTAAAAAGAAATATAAGCAAGAAGACGACTATGTAAATGGTGGAAAAAGAACAGTAGAACTTGATTATCAATATGATGAAAATGGAAATATAAAAGCCTATGAAGATGGAAGTGCTCTAGAATATGAAACTGAGAAACTTGATGATGTTAAATCAAAGCTTGGTGGAGTATTAAGCCCATCTAAGGATGGTCATTTTGAAATTCTTGGAAGAGTAAGTAATGTATCAAAAGATGCTAAGGCTTACTATGGTAATGACTTTAAATTAATAGAAATTAAGGCAAGTAAATACGACCCACAAACAAAAACTCTAACCTTTGACTTATTTGCAAACACAAATGATGTAGTCGATGGTCTATCCTTTACAGGAGATATGAACATTATCGTAAAAGATAAGGATCAAACAAAAGCTAAAACTATAATAAGGATGCCAGAAAAGAAGGATGAAGCAGAGGAAGCTTCACCATATGCTTCAAGCTACGGAAATATTATCGAACTAGGTGAAGGTGAGCTTACAAAACAAAAACCACAAGATCCAAGCAAGATGGATACAAACAAGATGTTCTTCGATCAAGAAAAGGGTCAATATATATTAAATGATAATATGATTGTAAGAAAGGGATATGCCCTAAGAGTTACTACATTTAACCCAGGAAAAACTGACATGCTCGATGGCAATGGAGTTTATAGCAAGGCAGATATAGAAAAAATCCAAAAGACTGCCCCTAACATCAAGGTCCTATCACAAAAAACAATCTACTGTGATAGTAGAAATGTTCAAGATGGAAGAAGCGCTCAATCGGTTCTTATGTCAGCATTGGATGGCTTTAATATAGTTAGATACCAAGTATTCAAATTCAAAACTAATGATAAGGGAGAGGCTATAGATAAGGATGGAAAGCTTGTAGATGATCCTTCTAAACTAGTTCTTCTTGGCAAAGATGGCAAGGAATATATCGGAGATGATAAATCAAACGTTGAAGCCATTAAAGAAGACGGTGCAATGCTATTTATCGATACAAAGCCTGTGAATCTATCAATGGATAAAAATTACTTTAATCCTTCTAAATCTAATAAGATTTACGTAAGAAATCCAGAATTTTATCTAAAAGGAAAAATTTCTGATAAAGGTGGATTTAACTGGGAAATGAGAGTTAATGAGTCAGTTGTAGATAATTATTTAATATATGGTGATTTACACATTGACAATACAAGAGACTTTAATATAAAACTTGATGTAAAAGATGGGGATATCATGGATTGGGGAATGAAAGATTATAAGGCAAATGGATTCCCAGATGAAGTTAAAGATATGGACGGAAATGTATTCTTAAAAACAGGTTATTCTTCAATGAACGCAAAGGCGGTAGGAGTTCACTATCAATTCTTATATGATAATGTAAAACCTACAGTTGAGAAGAGCGAAGATGGTAAAATATCTATTGAATATGCAAAAAATAAATTTATTAAATTTAACATATTTGATAAAAGAGATAATAACAAAGATGGAGAAATACAAGAACAACACATCTATGTAAATGGAAAAGAATACAAATCACTAGATGATATTAAAGACATCAAAGATAATGAATTAAAAATCAAATTTGTAGTAAAAGACTTTGCAAGAAATACTACAGTAAGAGAATTTAGCTTAAACAAAAATACTGAAACGATAACGTCTATAGAGCCAGAAAAAGTCAAGCTTACTATAGATAATAAGGAAAATGAACTAGTAAAAGGTGAAGATTTCGTTCTTCCAGCTTATAAGGGAAAAGTAGCAGAAGGATATCAATTTGATGGCTGGGAAATTTCAGGAGTAAAGGACAAAAAAGAATCAGGTTATGTTTTGTTCGTAACAGAAGCAACAACAATAAATCCAACTTTTAAGAAAATTAAGGTAAAAGAACAAGAAGAAAACACACCTACATTCGATATTAATAAGAAAAAGGAAACGTCTCAAGAAAATACTTGCCAACCAAAAGAAACAGAAGATTCAACAGACGTATCAAGTGACGATAATTTAAATCAATCGGATTTAGCTAATGATACTGAAGTTAAAATTTCTGATGATAAAAAAAATAGCTCTGAAAGCAAAAATAATGTTAATGTTGATAAGCCTGAAACAAATGAAAAAGAAGAAATAAAGACTAGTAAACCTACATTCGATATTAATAAGAAAAAGGAAACGTCTCAAGAAAATACTTGCCAACCAAAAGAAACAGAAGATTCAACAGACGTATCAAGTGACGATAATTTAAATCAATCGGATTTAGCTAATGATACTGAAGTTAAAATTTCTGATGATAAAAAAAATAGCTCTGAAAGCAAAAATAATGTTAATGTTGATAAGTCTGAAACAAATGAAAAAGAAGAAATAAAGACTAGTAAATCTTCAAACAAAAAGAACGACAAAGCTTATAAATTAGGTGAAAAAGACTCCGTTACAACAGTTGAAATCAACAAGACTACTGACAAAACAAATTCACCTAATAAAATTGATAAAAGCAGAAATATTAAAGGTAATGTGATTAGAAAAAATCAGCATATATTACCAAAAGCTGGGAATATTAGCGAAATCATAATGATGTCGGCAGCAGGATTTATGTCAGTAGCAGGTGCATTCTTTGGATTTAAGAAAAAAGACAAAAACGAAGAGAAATAATAGTATAGCAATACAAAAGTTTTAGTTTTTAAGATTAAAAGAGTGTGAGATAATTTGCGTATCAACTCTTACCAGAGACTGTGAAATAGTTTGTGTATAGAATCCTCCTGATATAATAGAAATCAGGAGGATTTTAAAATGCCAAGAAAAAGACCAGAAACAAGACTCAACAAAATATCCAAGATGTTAATTGAAGAATATCAACCAGAAACAATACAAGATCTTCAAGAAGCTTTGAAAGCTATTCTAGGAGACACAATGGAACAAATGTTAAAAGCAGAGTTAGATGAACATCTAGATTATGAATATGGTGAAAAACCACTGTCATTAAACACAAGAAATGGCTCAAGCAAAAAAACAGTTAAATCATCATACGGAAACATAGACCTAAACATTCCACGAGACAGAGAAGGATCCTTTGAGCCACAAGCATTGAAAAAATATCAAAAAGACATATCAAACATAGAAAACCAAATAATATCTATGTATGCAAAAGGAATACCCTCGCCTAATAATATCATAAACTCATTTCATTCGTTGGATATTATTGGCTGGGGCAGGCCCTGACAACAAGAGACATATCAACACACATAAAAGAAATCTATGGATTTGGAATATCAGAATCCATGGTAAGCAAAATAACAAATAAAATACTACCAACTATTGAAGAATGGCAAAATAGACCATTAGAAAAAGTATATCCATATGTATTTTTAGATGCACTACACTATCGTGTAAGAGATAATAACATAGTAGTAAAAAAAGCAGTATATATAGCACTAGGATACAATACAGAAGGATACAAAGAAATACTTGGAATGTGGGTAGGAGAAAATGAATCAAGTAAATACTGGCTATTGGTATTAAATCAATTAAAAGAACGAGGATTAGAAGATATATTAATAGTCTCAACAGATAATTTATCAGGATTTAGCCAAGCAATAGAAAGTGTATATCCAAAAACAGAAATTCAAAAATGCATAATTCATCAAATAAGAAATTCAACAAAATTCGTATCATATAGAGATATAAAAGAGCTAATGAAAGACTTAAAAACAGTATACAAAGCATCAACAGAAAAACTAATACTAAGTAATCTAGATATATTTGAAGAAAAATGGGGCAAAAAATACCCAATGTGTGTAAATTCATGGAGAAACAATTGTGCTGAATTAGCAACGTATTTCAAATATCCAGAAGGAATAAGAAAACTAATATATACAACAAATAGCATAGAAAATTTTAATAGACAACTTAGAAAAATAACAAAAAACAAAACAATATTTCCAAGCGACTACGCCCTACAAAAAAGCTTGTATCTAGCAATGGTAGATGCTTCAAGTAAATGGACGAGTAGAATAAGAGGATGGGATCAAATATTGTCACAACTATCAATATTTTTTGAAGGCAGAATCTAAATTTTGCCATAAAGATAATAAAAAATTCAATTAGGTAAAAAGGGAGATTTAAAAAATCTTGACCTTTTAGTTTAATTGTGCCAAAATTAGGTTACAAATATCTGAACTTTCAGATTTTAGTAATAAAAGTATATTTTAAAAAAAATAAAAAATATCAGCTCACAACCTATCAGGAGGAGCTGATACACAAAACTTTTCACATACCCTAACCGTGTCAGTTGTTATTTGTGTGTATGGTTTTTCTACTTTAAAGTTTCTTTTTATTTTGTTGTCTGCTATTTTTCCTACTTGTCTTTTGTAGGATGAGTATTTTCTTGATTTTCTTGAAAAATTTTTTACTTGAAGTTTTAGTTTTTGAACTAATCTTTGTACTTTCTTTTTGTTTATTTTTAGTCCTAATCTTTTTAACATCGCAGTTATTCTTCTGTATCCATAGTTTGGATTTTCTTTTCTAATTTTGGGTATTTTGTTTTCTATTTCCATATCTTTATTTGGTCTATTTAAGCGTAATTGCCAATACATATATGTTGATTTTGGAAGATTGAAGTATTTTAACAAGTCTTTTAATTTGTATTTACTTCTTAAAATCCAGATTGTTTCAGTAATTGTCTTATTTCTGCATCTGTCATTTGAGAAAATTCTATCTTTTTTTTAATTGCATCATTTTCTAATTGAAGCCAATAGTTTTTTTCTTCTAATTTCTTTATTTTTTCTTTTAATTGTGCCTGTGTTAATGAATTATCTTCTAAATTAGTTAATTTTTCTGATGAATATACTTTGATATCTTTTGATTTATTTGTTGACTTTGGCATTTTTGAAGGTCTTCCTCTCTTTTTGGGTTTTAGTCCTTCTATGCCTTGTTTTCTAAAGTCATTTACCCATCTTATTGCTAAAATTTTATCAGGTATGCAATGTTTTTCTGATAAATATTTATATGATATGCTAGATTTTAAATATTCTTTTACTACTTTTACTTTAAATTCTGTTCTATATTTTGGCATTAAAAACTGACCTCCTCAAGTTAGTTTTTAGGTCCAACTTTTGGGGGTCAGTTCAGATTTTATACATAAATTATTTTGCTATTAAATTTATTCTGTTATATCTTCGCCTTTGTAAGCGTGAGTATATATCATTTTAACTATTTCTGGATTTGATTCACGAGGATTTGTCAAAGTACATGGATCTTCGTAAGCGTTCTTGCTCATTTCATCTAATACTTCGTCAAATTTTTCTTTGTTAAATCCGAATTTTTCTTCAACTTCTTTTAGTGTTGGTGGAATTCCAACTTTCTTAGCTAATTCTCTAACAGCGATTGGATAATCTTCAACGTTCAATTCTTTTTCAATCCAATCAACTTTGTCAGTAGCTTTTCTGTTAAATTGTGTGATGTATGGAAGTAGAATTGCGTTAGCAAGTCCGTGAGTAATTCCAAATTCTCCACCAATTTTGTGTGCTAATGAGTGAACTAAACCAAGTGAAGCTGATGTGAATGCGATACCTGCCATTGTTGATGCATTATGCATTTTTTCACGAGCTTCCATATCGTCAGGGTTTTCGCAAGCTTTTGGCAAATATTCGAATACCAATTTCAATGCGTGAATTGCAAGTGCATCAGTATAATCGTTAGCGATGTTGGAAACTAATGCTTCAGTTGCGTGTGCTACAACGTCCATTCCAGTGTTTGCTGTAACAGATTTTGGCATTTTAGATGGTAAAACTGGATCTACTATAGCGATGTCTGGAACGATGTGATCAGATACTAATGGGTATTTGATGTGTTTTTCTGTGTCAGTGATTACTGAGAATGCTGTGATTTCACTTGCTGTACCTGAAGTTGATGGAATGCCGACAAATTTTGATTTCTTACGAAGTTCTGGAAGAGATCCTGGTTCGATG
This sequence comes from Finegoldia magna ATCC 53516, assembly GCF_000159695.1. Lineage (NCBI taxonomy): Bacteria > Bacillati > Bacillota > Tissierellia > Tissierellales > Peptoniphilaceae > Finegoldia > Finegoldia magna. Next base: position 810,427 of record NZ_CM000955.1, on the reverse strand, counting down.
ATATCTTCGAATTTTAATTCAGGATGTTCATAAAAAGCCCACATACATTTTGCAGCGTCCATTGCAGAACCGCCACCTAATGCTACAATCCAATCTGGTTGGAATTCTTGCATTTTCTTAGCGCCTGCTTCAACAGTTGTAACTGATGGATTTTCTTCAACGCCGTCAAAAACACATACTTCCATGTTTGCTTTCTTCAATTCTTCACAAGCTCTGTCTACGAAACCGTTTTTCTTCATAGAGTTTCCGCCTGTAACTATGATTGCTTTCTTACCTTTTAATTCACTTAATTTTGAAAAAGCTCCTTCTCCAAAGTGAATAAAACCTGGAATATGAAGTACTCCATTTGCCATAATAAATCACTCCTTTTGTAATTTGTACAAAAACTTATACGTTTCTGCTATAATAATATTATATCAATATTGGAATCGTTTAGTCAAACAAAATACAAAATATTTAACGAATAAAACGTATTATATTAAAGTATTTTAGCGTGACAAATAACAACGATATTTTAAAACGTAGTTTGATAATTTGAAAAGCGTTTCATAGAAAATGGAAAAATAAAAAAGGGGGAATAAAATGTCAGAAGAAAACAAAACAAAAAACGTGAAGAAAAAAATATGGATTATTTTGGTAGTTGTACTTATTTTTTTGGCGTCGTGCAGCGCGTTGGTGTTCAAATCAGCAGGTTTTCAAAGATTTAAGAAAAATGTAAAAAGTGAGTACAGCGGTGGAATCAAAAGAGAGATCATAATTTACAACGCAGAAGGAAAAGAAATTTTCAAAAAAGAAGGCAAATTTGATTTTACATACGATGACAAATGCATCGAATACATTGATACGCAAACCAATTTAAAACACAACGTGTTTGCGGGGGATAATTCGACGGTTATAATTAATGAATTGAAATAATAAAATTTTGGTATTAAATTTTAGAAATAGAGAGTTTAGCGACTCTCTTTTTTTATATTCAAAATCAGACTTGAATATACAAGAAACTGTATAAAATCAGTGCAGAAAAATTCTTACCGAAAGTTTTACCGAAAAATTTTGAAAAAACTTGAGATATTTAGATGAAAATACCGACATTAAGAAAATAAAAAAGCCCATTTATCAACGTTTTGAGTTGTAATGAGCTAATTTTAAAATATATGGTGGAGATGAGGAGATTCGAACTCCTGTCCAAAAATATATCCCTAAGAACTTCTCCGAGTGCAGTCAATTAAGTTTTATTCGTCGACCAAAATTTAATTGACAAAACTATGATCGATATATCCTCTTAAATAATCTCATATACCAGAGGAAAATATACGAGATGTTCCTGCTCATTAGTTGAGATTCAAAAAGAAAACGCAGGACGATTTTCTAGTTTTTGAATCGGCCGCCGTTATTAGGCAGCTAATGCGAAGTTATTATCTTCAGCGTTTATATTTAGTTGTCCTTTTTTTACGTTTGTAGACGAAAACGACTCGCTATTCAAACTTCAATATCCCTGTCGAAACCAAGACATCCCCATATTTTTGTAACTATATTTTACCATAAAATGTGTAATTCTTCAAATAATTGATAAATACATGAACATATTATAAAATGTAATTAATAAAATATTTGGAGGTTTTTTATGAAAATAGCAATAGCAGCCGATCACGGTGGATTTGAATTAAAAGATTCAATGGTTGAATATATAAAAAGTTTGGAAAATGAAGTTATGGATTTGGGAACAAATTCTGCTGATTCTGTTGATTATCCAGATTATGCGAAGAAAGTTTGCGAAGAAATCCAACAAGGAAATTCTGATTTAGGAATTTTGATTTGTGGAACAGGAATTGGTATGAGCTTGGCAGCAAACAAATTTGAAGGAATAAGAGCAGCATGTGTGTCTGATGTATACAGCGCGAAAATGAGCAGAAACCACAACAACGCGAACGTACTTTGCATCGGAGCACGTGTTATTGGAGATGAGGTTGCCAAACTAATCATCAAAACTTTCTTGGAAAATGAATTCGAAGCTGGTCGTCACCAAAGAAGAGTTGACAAAATAATGGCTTTCGAAAAAGAAAACAAGGGATTATAAAATGTCAAAAAAAGCTTTAATTATTGACGGTTCATCGCTTTTATTCAGAGGTTTTTACGCTATCCGAGATTTGACTACAAAAGACGGCATTCACACTAATGGTGTGTTTGGATTTATGAATATGTATTATTCTGTGATGGATAAACTCAATCCAGATCTTGTGGTTGTATGTTTTGATAGAAAAGAGCCAACTTTCAGACATGAAAAATATTCTGAATACAAGGGCAATCGCCAAGAAACTCCAGAAGAGCTTATTGTACAATTCGATATGCTAAAAGAATTGTTACAAGCGATGGGAGTTTCATACATTGATTTGAAAGGATATGAAGCAGACGACATTGCAGGAACTTTGGCAAAACAAGCTTCATCAAAAAACTATGATGTGTATTTGTTGACTGGTGACAAGGATTATCTTCAACTAATCGACGACAACACAAAAGTTGTTCTTACAAAAAGAGGAATTACTGAAACAAAAATCTACGATGTAGATGCTTTAAAGGAAGAATACGGAATTACGCCTCAACAAATGATTGATTTGAAAGGTTTGATGGGAGATAAATCGGACAATATTCCGGGTATTGATGGCGTTGGCGAAAAAACTGCTCTTAAATACATTCAAAAATACGGAAGTATTGAGGGATTGTACGAGCATGTCGATGAAATCTCAGGCAAGAAAACTAAGCAAAAAGTCATCGATGGAGAGAAAATTGCATATTTAAGTAGAGAACTTGGAACGATTAATACAGATGTTCCAAAAGATTTGATGGGATTTGTAATCGATGATTGTTTGATAAAAGAAGCTGACAATGAACATTTGATTGAAGTTCTTACAAAACTAGAATTCAATAGTTTTATCAAAAAACTTCCAAATGAAGAATCCATTGAAAAGTTCGAATATGAAAACTTGGATGAAAATGTAGAGGAAATTAAAGCTTATATTAAAGAAAACAAAAAGTTTACTTTTGCATTGTTCAATGATGATTACTATGTCGACAATGAGCCTGTGATTTTTGCGATATATACTGATAAGGTGTATATAACTAGAAATGTAGACATTGTAAAATCATTTAAGGAAGAATTTGAATCAAAAGATGTTAACAAGCTTTCATTTGATATCAAGCCATGCATATATCATCTGATGCGATATGGTATCGACATTTCGTACAATTACGATGATGTTGTCATTATAGAATATTTGCTCGATCCATCCAAGACAAGTTATAGTATGGAAAGATCTGATCCGAAAGTTATCGGTTATGATTTCAAATCCTTGGAAGATATTACAGGTAAAGGCAGATCCAAGAAGACTATTTTGGAATCAGACGAAAAAGAAATCGACAATTACATTGTTAAATACATGATGTTCACGAATAAATTATACGAAAAGATTTCAGAAATCGAAGAAGAGGATATGATGCATCTTTACAGAGATGTTGAAATTCCTTTGATAAAAGTATTATGCGATATGGAATTTACTGGAGTTTGTGTCAAGAAAGAAACTTTGGTTGAGATGGGAGAGCTTTTCGAAGATGAGATAAAATCAATCGAAGACAGCGTTGAAGAACTTATCGGCAAGAAAATCAACATCAACTCATCAAAGCAATTGGCAGAAGTTTTGTTTGAGGATTTGGAACTTCCTGTGATAAAGAAGAACAAAACAGGTCCATCGACAGACCAAGAAGTTTTGGAAGCTTTAAGTGGTAGACACGAAATTATCGACTACATTTTAAGATACAGAACTATTGCTAAGCTTAAAACAACGTATATTGACGGAATGGTGGATTTAATCAAAGAAGACGGCAAAATCCACACTACATTCCAACAAACTATCGCACAAACTGGAAGAATTAGCTCCACTAATCCTAATTTGCAAAACATTCCTATCAGAACTGAAGAAGGAAGACTTATCAGAAAAGCATTTGTTCCAAGCCAAGGAAGTGTTCTGTTGGATGCGGATTACTCTCAAATAGAGCTTAGAGTGTTGGCTGATTTGGCAAATGATGAAGTGATGATTGATGCATTCAAAAATGGTGCAGATATTCACAGGAAAACTGCCAGTGAAGTGTTCAAGGTTGATTTTGATAAGGTAACTTCACTTCAAAGATCCAATGCAAAAGCTGTAAACTTTGGTATTGTTTACGGAATTGGCGATTATTCTTTGAGCAAAGATTTGCACATAACTAGGAAAGAAGCCAAGGAATACATCGAAAATTATTTGGACACTTACAAGGAAATCAAACAATACATGGAAGATATAGTTGCAATTGGCAAAGAAAAAGGCTACGTTGAAACTATTATGAAGAGAAGAAGATACATCCCTGAATTGAAATCCAAAAACTACAACGTGAGAAGTTTTGGAGAACGTGTGGCACTTAACACGCCAATTCAAGGATCTGCAGCGGATATTATAAAAGTTGCGATGGTGAAATTCTACAATAGATTGAACGAAGAAAACCTAAAAGCGAAGCTAATCTTGCAGGTTCACGATGAGCTTATTGTTGATTGTCCAGAAGATGAAAGAGAAAAAGTTCTAGAAATTATGAAAGATGTAATGACACATGCTGTTGATTTGAAAGTCGATATGAAGATTGATGTTAACAGTGCAGATACTTGGTATGATGCAAAATAAAAAAATCATCGTAGTTTGTGGCAATATCGCCAGTGGAAAAAGCACGGTGTGCAGAAGAATAAGAGAAAAAGGCTTTGTTGTAATAGATTTGGATGAGATTACTCACCAAATCTATGAACAAGGTACAGAACTTTATTACAAACTTATAGATGAGTTTGGCGAAGAAATTTTGGACGAAAATTCTAACATCGATAGGAAGAAACTTTCCAAACTTGTATTTAATTCAAAAACATTACTAAAAAAACTTGAAGAATTGACACATACTGATATAATATTAAGAGTAGTAAAAAGAATTAAGAAGGAAAAATCTAATTTGATTTTTCTAGAAATTTCTATGTATTTGGAAAGCAAAAATTTGATTGACAAATATATCGATGTCGACGAAGATTGGGTAGTTGTAGCTGATAGAAATATCAGAATTCAAAGGATTATGGATAGAAATAACTTTGACTACGAGACTGCAGTTACAAGAATTAATTCTCAACTAGATTATGAGAAAAAAATTAGTGAGTTTGACGAAGTTATTGTAAACAATACGGCTGAAGCTGATCTAATACTTACGGTTGACAAACTAATAGATAGGAAAAAATTATGAAATTTATTAAAAGATTTTTAATCACGATTATTTCTATTATTGTGATTGTGTTTTTAGTTGGATTTGGCGTGAGTGCTTATTCAACTATGACAAGACCAGTGAAATATGTCGATTTGGTTAATACATACGCAAAAGAATACAACGTGGATCCACTTTTGGTTATGAGTGTGATTAAAGTAGAATCTAATTTTGATCCAAGTGTAAAATCAAAAGCGGGAGCTTTGGGGCTTATGCAATTGATGCCAGACACTGCTGAAAGTATTAACAATATGAGAAACACTCACTTTACAGTGGAAGATTTGAAAAAACCAGACAAGAATATTGAAATGGGTACGGCTTATTTGTCATATTTGTTGCATCATTTCAAAAATCACGATTTGGCGATTGCTGCTTACAACGGTGGAATTGGCAATGTAAAAGAGTGGTTGTCGAACGAATCTTTTTCAAAAGATGGTCAAACTTTAGACGATATTCCATCTTCTGAGACTAAATATTACGTTGTAAAGGTTGAAAACCAATACAATATTTACAAAATTTTCTACGAAGATACTAAGCTTGAAGAAAATATGCACAAGAATTTTAAAGTTTGGGCTAAAAACTACATTAAATTAATCAAAAATATTATTAACAAATATTAAAAGACCTTTGTAAAAAAGGTCTTTATCACGCAGGGGTGGTGGAATGGTAGACACGCTGTCTTGAGGGGGCAGTGGGAATAATCCCGTAAGAGTTCAAGTCTCTTTCTCTGCACCATTTTTTATTTTATTAAAGGGGTGAAAAAATGAGTTTAGAAAATCTGACTTTTAAAGGCGGATTTCACATGGATGATCATAAATCCTACACTCAAAATTGTCCTTTAGATACAAATTTTGAACCTAAAATGGTTTATATCCCATTGCATCAACACATTGGTGCGCCTTGTACACCTACAGTAAAAGTAGGAGATGAGGTCAAAGTGGGCCAAAAAATTGGTGAATCTAAAGCGACTATTTCAGCACCTGTTCACAGTTCAGTTAGTGGAAAGGTTATGAAAATTGAGCAGATGGTATTGTCAAATGGTCAAAAAGGTGAAGTTGTAGTAATCGAATCAGACGGTTTAAACGAATTAGGATACACTGAAACTAATGATGATTTCACACAATTATCAAAAGAAGTTATCCTAGAAAGAATAAAAGAAGCTGGTATAGTAGGTTTGGGTGGAGCAGGATTCCCTACTCACATTAAGATGAAGAAAAAACCAGATGTAAAAATCGAAGAAGTAATCTTAAATGGGGCAGAATGTGAACCTTATTTAACTAGTGACCAACTTAATATGGAATTATATCCTCAAAAAGCAATCGGTGGATTGAAAATTATCATGAAATTGATGGATTGCGACAAAGGATACATAGGGGTTGAGGATAACAAACAAAAAGCTATCGGAATTTTGAAAAATGCCGCAAAGGATGAAACAAATATTTCGATTTGCGCTGTTAAAACTAAATACCCACAAGGTGACGAAAGAAGACTTATCAATGCAATTACTGGTAAGAAGATTTCGAAGGCTCAAAGATCAAATGAAAGAGGAGTTCAAGGTTTGAATATTTCAAGTGCTATGGCGATTTACGATGCTGTAGTTCATAGTATTCCTTTGACTCACAGAATAGTTACAATGACAGGTTCAGCTATCAAAGAACCTAAGAATATTTATGTTCCAATCGGTACTAAATTCAAAGATTTAGTTGATTATTGTGACGGATTCAAAGAAACTCCATACAAGATTGTAGTTGGTGGACCTATGATGGGTGCTTGTCAATACAATTTAGAAGCTCCAACTGTTAAAACAACAGGCGGAATTATTTTCATGAATGAAAAAGATGCAACACTTGCTTCTCCAGAACCTTGTATTAAATGTGCTAAGTGCGTGGATGTATGTCCTATCGGCTTATTGCCATTGTTCTTGCAATTAAAATCATTGAATGGTGATTTTGAAGGAGCAGAAAAAATGCATTTGAATGATTGTATAGAATGTGGTACTTGCAGCTATGTTTGTCCATCTAACAGACCATTAGTTGAAGCAATTGTACACGCAAAGACTCAATTAAAAGCACAACAAAGGAAAAGGGGATAGTCTATGGAAAATAAAGAAATTATACAAAAAGAATACGACTTATCTCATTTAATCGTAGAAGCTGCTCCTCATCAAAGAAGTGCAGTATCTATTCAAAGAATTATGCTTGATGTTATCATCGCTTTAATTCCTGCTTTGATAGTGAGTGTTTACGAATTCGGAATGAGAAGTTTAGTTTTGGTATTATCAGCAGTTATAGCTTGTGTATTATCAGAATATTGTTATCAAAAAATAATGAAACAACCTTCTACAATTAGCGATTTATCAGCTGTTGTAACAGGTATGCTTTTGGCTTACAACGTTCCAGTTACTTTGCCAATTCCAATGATTGTTATAGGATCGGTATTTTCAATCATAATTGTAAAACAATTATTTGGAGGAATTGGTTCAAACTTCATGAACCCTGCATTAGCAGGACGTGCTTTCTTGATGGCAAGTTGGGCACAAGCAATGAGTAACTACACTGCTCCACTAACACAAAAAGCAGTGGACGCTGAAAGTTATGCGACAGTTTTATCAGGTGGTCAACCAGTTGGTTTTATGAATGCCATCATAGGACACATGGGTGGTACAATCGGGGAAGTAAGTGCAATAGCATTACTTATCGGTGTAGCTTATCTATTATACAGAAGAGTAATCAATCTTAGAATTCCATTAGTTTACATCGCAACAACATTTGTTACATTACTTATTTGTGGCGTAGGAATTAAAGATGCATGCATGAACATATTTATTGGTGGTTTAATCTTGGGTGCATTCTACATGGCTACAGATTATTCAACTAGTCCAGTTACTCCAAAAGGACAAATTATATTTGCAATTGGTTGTGGTTTCTTTACAGCTATCATAAGACAATTTGGTAACCTTCCAGAAGGTGTATCTTATGCGATAATCTTCATGAACTGTGCAGTACCATTTATCGATCAATATACAGTTCCAACACCAATTGGTAGAGGAGGTAAACAAGGAATATGAGAAGTTCAATAAATTTAGCTATTAGATTGTTTATAATCACAGCAATTAGTGCGGTAGTACTTGCATTTGCAAACCAAGTTACTGAACCAATAATAGAAGCTAAGAGATTAGAAAATTATCAAAAATCTTTAAAAGTAGCTTTTCCTGAAGCGGAATCTTTTAAACCACTTGATGAAGCAAAAATTAAAGATTTAAAAGCAAAAGACGAAAACTTAGATGACGTACAAGAAGCTATCAAAGGTGGAAAACCTGTAGGTCATGTATACAAAGCAATTGGAGCTGGTGGATATTCAGGAAATGTTGTTTTCGTAGTTGGTGTAGACAATGAAAACAAAATCGTTGGATATTCAATTCTTGAATCACAAGAAACTCCAGGAATCGGAAGTAGAATTGGAGATCCTGAATTCGTAAATTCAGTTATTGGAAAATCTATGGAAAAAGAATTATCAGCTGTTAAAAAACCTGAAGCTGACAACGAAATTCAAGCTCTAAGTGGTGCAACATACTCCACTACAGCAGCCAAAAACGCATTGAACGTATCTCAAAAAGCTAATGCGGGATTAAAATAGGAGGGAAATTATGGAAAAAGGTAAAGCGGCTAAAGTTTTTAAAAGCAGCATTCTTAAGAACAACCCAGTTTTAATCCAATTGGTAGGTTTGTGTTCTGTACTTGGTGTATCAACATCAGTAGAAAACGCAATTGGTATGACTGCGGCGTTCACATTCGTTTTGATTTGTTCAAACATAGTAATATCATTACTTAGAAATTTTATTCCGGATAAAGTTAGAATTCCGGCATATATCGTTGTAATCGCAACATTCGTAACATTAGTTTCAATGATGCTTCAAGCATTTGTTCCAGCATTATACAGTTCGTTAGGAGCGTTCGTTCCTCTAATCGTTGTAAACTGTATAATCTTAGCGAGAGCTGAATCTTTCGCATCTAAAAATGGTGTATTCTTATCATTATTAGATGGTATCTCAAATGGTTTGGGATATGGTGTTGTAATCATCTTGGTTGCATTCATCAGAGAATTATTAGGCTCAGGAAAAATCTTAGGAAAACTTGTAATAGGAAATATTCCTCCAATTGGTATCATGTCAGCAGCTCCTGGAGCATTCATGGTACTAGGAATATTGTTAGCTACTTACAATTATTTCTTAACAAAACAAGAAAGAAAGAAGAACAATATGAGAGGTGAAGACTAATGTTAGCAAATGTATTTAAAATAATAGTTCTTTACTTATTAGTAAACAACTACGTATTTGGTCAATTCTTAGGACTTTGCCCATTGATAGGTGTATCTTCAAAAACAGAAACAGCTATTGGTATGGGTATGGCAGTATTCTTCGTTATCACAATAGCATCTGTCGTAACTTACGTTCTACAAATTCAAATACTAGAAAGATTTCACATTGAATACTTACAAACGATAGTGTTCATATTGGTTATTGCGACATTGGTACAATTCGTAGAAATGGCATTGAAGAAAATGAGTCCAAACTTGTACTCGGCACTAGGTGTGTTCTTGCCTCTTATAACTACAAACTGTATAGTATTGGGTGTTGCATTAGCAAACGTAAAAGAAAAATACAACTTAATTGAAACATTAGCAAGTGCTATCGGTGCTTCACTAGGTTTCATTTTAGCGATAACTTTATTAGCTGCAATCAGAGAAAGAATCTCATTGAACAAAAATATTCCTGAAAGTTTTAAAGGTGTACCAATCGCATTTATTACTATTGGATTAATGGCGATGACATTCTTCGGATTCGGCGGATTGGTATAGGAGGTAATAAATGACAATTTTAACTCCATTTATAATCTTGGGAGCACTAGGAATTTTATTTGCATTGCTTTTGGGTTTTGCATCTAAAAAGTTCGAAGTTCAAGTTGATAGAAGAGTACTTAAAGTAAGGGAAATGTTACCAGGCGCAAACTGTGGTGCCTGTGGATTTCCAGGTTGCGACGGACTTGCAGATGCCATCGTAAACAAAGGAGCACCTTGTAATTCTTGTCCAGTTGGTGGAAAAGAAACTGCCGACAAACTAGCAGCATTCATGGGAGCTGATGCAGTGGATTCTGCAAAGCAAGTCGCATGTGTAATGTGCCAAGGAACTCCAGAATACGCTACTGAAAAATTCAAATACAAAGGTATTATGGATTGTAGAGTTAACCACAATCTTCAAGGTGGAAGCAAAACTTGTCCAGACGGATGTTTGGGTTGCGGAACTTGTGTAGATGTGTGTGACTTCGATGCAATTCACATTGTAAATGGCATTGCATTAGTAGATAAAGAAAAATGTACATCTTGTAAAAAATGTATTGAAATCTGTCCAAGAAATATTATTAAACTTGTTGACTACGATCAAGACGTTTATGTAAGATGTAACAGTCACGATAAAGGTAAAGATGTAAGACAATACTGTAAAGTTGGATGTATTGCTTGTGGAATTTGTGCTAAGATGTGTCCAGACGGATTCAGCGTTGAAGATAACTTAGCTCACTTCAACAATGCAGAAGGATTAGATCCAGAACAAGTTCAAAAAGCAGTAGACAAATGTCCTACAAAAGCTATTTATCCAGGACTTAAAATAAAAGAAGAACAAGCTAAAGCAAAAGCTCAAGAAGCTCCTGCTAAAGAAGCTTAATAATTTACAGGCCGTTTTTTACGGTCTGTTTTTTTTGCGATTTATTATGAAAAACTTAACAAACAAAGACCTCACAACATCAAAATTGAGATTAAAATTTAATTAAAAGTTTAAAACAAAAAAGTATCGGGTATAATTTTAAGAAGCTAAAATCTATTTGGCTAATAAAAATTAAGGAGTAAAGTATGGGAGAATATTTAGTTTTCATAGGAATATTAATTATTGTCGTTGGATTCGCACTAAAACTAGATGTTTTGGGAATAGTTCTCTTGGCAGGTCTTGTTACAGGTCTTGCGGGAGGTCTTGGATTAACAGGCACTTTGAAAATTATGGGAGAGGGATTTGTAAATAATAGACTGATGAGTTTGTTCTTGATTTCATTCCCTGTTATCGCGATTATGGAACGATACGGACTAAAGGAAAAGGCTAGAGATTTTATTTCCAAATTCAAAATGGCTAGTGCAGGTTCTGTTTTGTGGATTTACTTGTTCATTAGATGGATAGCTGCTGCGTTTTCTTTAAGACTAGGCGGACACGTTCAATTTATTCGTCCATTGATTTTACCAATGGCAGAAGGTGCTGCAAGAAAGAAAGTTGATTTGACAGAAGTAAGACTTGATGAATTAAAGGGTTTAGCTGCTGCTGTTGAAAACTACGGTAACTTCTACGGACAAAATATATTTCCATTGGCATCTGGTGTACTTTTGATGCAAACTACATTAAAAGATGCAGGATTTCCATTGGAAACTGCAGAAATAGCTAAATGGTCTATATTTGCAGGGGTTAGTATGTTGATTATTGCACTTATACAATGTGCTGTTTTTGAAATGAAACTTAGAAAGGATATAAAAAATGTTTGATTTTTTTGTAGATAATCAGGTTGTTCTTGATGAGATAGCCTACATCTTATGTGGAATTATCTGCATAATGACTGGTATCCGTGCAAGATTCAACAAAGAAGCAAAGATAGGTACAATGCTTTTCTGGATATTATTGGGAGTATTATTTGCTGGTGGAGGATTCTTGGTTAGAAATGTAGAATCCGGTGGAATAATTGTAGGTGTTATACTTTTAATTTTGGGAGTATTATCAATTGCAAATCAAATCAAACCAGCAGAATTTAAGGAACTAACTGAAGAAGAAAGAATTAAAAATGCTGAAAAAGTTGGAGGGAAAATATTTATTCCAGCTTTAGTAATGGGAATTAGTGCGATGTTATTATCGCAATTGAAATCTTTTAAGATTCCATTGAAAAACACTGATGGAATATTCTCATTGTCAGCTGCACAAGTTCTTACTATTTCATCATTATTGGCTTTAATTATTGCGATAATAATCGCAAAACCAAAAGCAAAAGAAACTGCTGAGGACACTACAAAAATGTTGATGCAAGTTGGATCTTCATCATTACTACCACAATTATTAGGTGGTTTGGGAGTTATATTTGCATCTGCAGGTGTTGGTAAGCTAATAGGTAGCTTAGCTGTTGGAATTGTAGGAGATGCAGGGGTTTTTGCAGCTGCTGTTGCATATATTGTTGGAATGGTTGTATTTACGATGATAATGGGTAATGCATTCGCTGCATTTACCGTTATTACTCTAGGAATTGGTGTTCCACTTTTGATGGCAAAAGGAGCAAATCCTGCTGTTGTAGCATCACTTGGTATGACTGCTGGATACTGCGGAACTTTGATTACACCAATGGCAGCAAACTTTAACATAGTTCCAGCCGCAATCTTAGAGATGAAAGATAAAAATGGAGTTATTAAAGCACAACTTCCTGTTGCTTTAGCTCTAGTAGTTGTTCATGTTGTTTTATTAATGATATTAGCATTTTAGGAGGTAAATTTATGAAAATTTTAGTTTCTGGATTTGATCCATTTGGAGGAGAAAAAATCAACCCTGCAATTGAATCTGTTAAGCTTTTACCTGATTCAATTAAAGGACATGAAATAATCAAAATAGAAATTCCTACAGTTATTGGAAAAAGTGTAGATAAATTAAAAGAAAAAATTGCAGAAGTTAAACCAGATGTTGTAATATCAGTTGGACAAGCTGGTGGACGTGAAGACATCACTGTTGAAAGAGTTGCAATCAACGTTGATGATTGTAGAATCAAGGATAACGAAGGAAACCAACCAATCGACGAAAAGATCGCCGAAGATGGTCCTGATGCATATTTGTTGACTCTACCGATCAAAGCAATGGTTGAAAATATTAAATCAGCAAACATTCCAGCATCTGTATCAAACACTGCAGGAACATTCATCTGTAACCACGTTGCATATGGAATGGCACATTTAAGAGCTACTGAATATCCAAACATGAGAACTGGATTTATTCACATTCCATTCTTACCAGAACAAGTTTTAGATAAAGCACACACTGCTTCAATGAATTTGGATACAATTGCCAAAGCATTGGAAAAAGCAATTGAAGCTGTAATAGACAATGATGAAGACATCAAAGTTACAGGTGGAAAAACTCATTAAAATTAAATTTGATTTAAAATCATAAAAATTTTGATTGAAGAACTTCGAAGCATTTGAGTTTCGAAGTTCTTTTTTTATTTGCAAATGAATTTTCATTTTTGTTTAATCTTGAAAAGATACACGATAAAATGATAAACTATAATGTAGTTTAAAGGAGAAATTAATGACTAAATACGATAAAATTTTGATTGGATTTTTGTTGTGTTTTTCGGCTTTTTTGTTTGTGATTTTGAATATTAATAATGTAAATTCACAAGACAGATACGTTTCAATTCAGGTCAATGGAAAAGAAATCAAACAAATTACACTTCCAATCGATCATTATGATTATAAAATTGATAATAAATACGGTCACAACGTTGTCCATATTAATGGATACAGTGTTGCTATTACTGAATCCGATTGTCCGGACAAGTTGTGTATGCTAAAAGGAAAGATAGATAAACCAGGGGATGTTATTGTTTGTTTGCCGAACAAATTAGTTGTAGAAATTAAGGCTAACAAGCAAAACAAAGATGATATTGATGTGGTGAATTATTGATGAAAAGATTACATATTCCTATTTTAACGGCAGTTGCATTGGTAGTAAGCTTGATTGAGTCAATGATTCCACTTCCAATCGTAATGCCTGGAGCAAAACTTGGGCTCAGCAACATTGTAATATTGACATGCTTAATTGTTTTTGGTTTTAGGGATTCTCTTGTAATAGGAATCTTAAAATCATTTTTACTAATGCTAATCACAGGGGCTGTTATAAGCTTTTTCTATTCATTGGCAGGGGCTGTAAGCTCACTTGTTGTGATGTATTTGGTCAACAAATATTTGAGAAAATATTTTTCGTTGATTGGTGTTAGCTTGTTTGGAGCTTTTACCCACAACTTATCGCAAGTTTTGGTGTGTGCAATTATGCTGAACAATCTTAGAATTTTGGTTTATTTGCCAATTTTGGTGTTTTTGAGTATATTTACGGGTGTTTTTGTGGGACTTACTTCAAATTACCTAACAAATGCACTTTCTAAGCAAAAAAATTATTTGTTTAATAACAGGAGATAACAATGAGAGTTAAGGAAATGAATGAGTCCCTAAGACCTAGAGAAAAAATGAAAATCAATGGTATTTCTTCAATGAGTGATGAAGAATTGATGCAAATCATATTGAAGACTGGAATCAAAGAAGAGGGAGTAGAAATTCTCTCGAAAAGAGTCATTGATTATATTAATGAAAATGATTATAAGGATATTTGCGTTGAGGATTTAATGAAGATAAAGGGAATTGGGATGGCAAAGGCTACATCAATCTTAGCTGGAATTGAAATAGGAAGAAGACTTGCCTTGAGAAAAGCGATGGATAGTTTCAGTCTGAACGATCCAGATAGCGTTGCAGAGATTTTTTGTAACGAGATTGGAAGTTGTGATGTGGAAAACTTCTATGCACTACTTCTAGATACTAAAAATAGAATTATTTCCAAAGAACTTATTAGCAAAGGCACTATCAATCAATCTATCGTTCATCCTAGAGAAGTTTTCAAATCTGCTATTAAAAAGGGAGCGAATTCGATTATTTTAGTACATAATCATCCTTCTGGTTCTCTTATTCCATCAAATGCGGATATTGAAGTCACAAAAAGGTTGGATAAAGTGGGAGATTTGGTAGGAATACAAGTGTTAGATCATATTATCGTTAGCTCAAGCGATAGTCTGAGTATGAGGAAAGGAATGTATTTTTAAATGAAATTATTTAAATTTCAACAAGATGGTTTGGGAATTGATTTGGGAACTTCCAATTCCATTATTTCTGATGAATATGGGAAAATAATAATCAACGAACCTAGCGTTGTAGCTATAGATATAAATAATTACGATATTGTCGCAGTGGGAACTGAGGCGAAAAGTATGATTGGAAAAACTCCAGACAATATCGTAGCGATAAGTCCGATTGAAAATGGCGTTATAGCTGATTTTGAATCGACTGTTAGTATGCTTTCATATTTTATTAAAAAAGCAAGACCTAATTTTTCGGTTTTCCAACCAGAAGTTTGTGTATCGGTGTCTGCATCTTTGACAGATGTTGAGAGAAGAAGTGTGGAAGATTTGGCGTTAAATGCTGGAGCTCGAAGTGTAAAATTGGTTGAAGAAAACATCGCATCTCTTAAAGGATTGGGTGTCGATGTGGATGAGCCAACGGGACACATAATTTTAAATATAGGTGCAGGTACAATCGAGGCTTCTGTAATTAGCCTAGGTGGAATTGTGACAAGTTACTGTATCAAAAGCGGTGGAGAAGATATTGACCAAGAAATAATACAAATTTTGAAGAAAAAATTTGGAGTTAATATAGGTATTTCGACAGCAGAAGCCATTAAGTTTAAGATTGCTACATTGAATTCTGACAGGGAAAACAACACGATGATTGTCGGAGGAACTGATGTGATATCGACTATGCCAAAATCTGTTGAGATTAGGGCTAAGGATATTACACCTGCGATTGTTCCGATAGCAGATATGTGTATCGAAGCTTTGAGAAAAGTTTTGGAGAAAACTCCGCCAGATATTGCAAACGACATTATCGCTGAAGGAATTTACATTGTAGGTGGAGTTAGCCTTATCGACTACATTCACGAATATATTACAAATGTTTTGGGAATCAAAGTATTGAAGGTGGAATCTGCTATGGATTGCACGGGAATAGGAATTGGCAAATTCTTAAAGAAGGGAGACAAATAATTGGCTAAGTTTGGATATAATAATAAGCTTAGAAAAAGAGTGTTCTTCTTTGCGGTGACTTTGTTTCTCATATTGACGATTACAATATCGAACAATAATAAAACCTACATGTCTATTGGAGAAAACGCGATAGGAACAGTGATTACTCCTGTAAACAAAGTGTTTTATGTGATTGGCTCCAAATTCAAAGAGTCGGTTCATTATGTTTTTGGAACAAAAAAAATGCGTGAAGATAATCAAAAATTAATTGTTGAAAATGCAAAACTACGAAAAAACGTAGATAATTTGAACAAAGTTATAAGTGACAAGAGATATTTGCAAGAAGAATACGAACTTTTGAGTAAAGATAGAACAATAAAAACAAAAGCTTTCATAACTGGAAAAGATCCGGGAAATATTTTTACGAGATTTAGTATAGATAAAGGTTCCATAGACAAAATAAAAAAAGGTGACATCGTGATTGAGGCTGTGTCTTCAAATGATGGAATCGAAAAAGGTTTGGTTGGAGTTGTGACAGAAGTTGGACTTAACCACAGCAAAGTGGACACTATTATGAACAGCGGAAACAATGTTGGATTTAGGCTTGCAAAAAGCGAAGACGTTGGGATTTTGAACGAAAAAGAAAAAGATATTCTCAAAGGATACATGTACGATTCTAATGCCGATGTAAAAGTTGGAGATGTTTTGACAACATCTGGACTTGGAGGAGTGTATCCAAGAGACATCAAAATCGGAGAAGTGACAGAAGTTATTAAAACAAAGGATAATTTCACTAAAATTGTCAAATGTAAATCCCAAATCAACTTCAACAATATGTACCGCGTTCTTATAGTTGATGGACAAGGAGTGAATTAGATGAACAAATTAAAAATATTTTTGATAGTTTTGTTGGACATCATAATCCAAGCGACACTTCTTTCCAGAATTTCAGTGTTCAACGTGTACACGAATATTTCCATACCGATAGTAGTGTTATTGTCTATTGGATTTGGTGCGTATACAGGCTCGTTAAACGGTATGATAATTGGGTTAATTGAGGATGCAATATTCAGTCCAGTTATTGGAGTAAGAGCGTTGATTTATTTTACATCAGGATTTTTGATTGGAAATAGCGAAGCAGGAATTAACAAAGAAGATCCAAGAAGTGGTATGATACTTACGTTTTTTGTGACTTTGTATTACACTCTCGTTCATTATTTTGTACTCTATATTACAGGAAATGGATTCAATAAATCTTATTTAAAAGGACCGATTTTAATCGAAATGATTTTAAATGTTCTATTGTATTATGTTTTGTTCAAATTGTTCAAAAAGATATTTAAATTTCCAAAATTTAAGTTTATTTGAGGTACAAAATGAAGAAATTTGACAATAAATTTTTAAAAAAACTTGAAAAATACGATAGATTTACGATAATTATTGTGATATTGGCGATAATGATGGCCGTACTTACTTTGAAATTGATGCATTTGACATTAATTAAAGGAAACTACTACAGGGATATTGCGAAGAATAATAGACTTCGTGAAGTCAAAATCACTGCTCCTAGGGGAAATATTTACGACAGAAATGGGGAACTGTTAGCGACAACAAAAAATGTTTATGTTGCTAATTTGTACAAAGATCAAATCAAACAAATGAAGCTTGACGATAGTAATGATGCATTGTTGAATTTATCGAGAATTTTGGAAAAAGATGGTTCGATGAACACCGAAGATTTTCCAATCGCACTGAACGCTTTTACTTATAGAAATACAGACGATTATTTGAAAGAAGACAAATCTCCGTTGGACAAAGTCGCATCAATTGTCATGGATAAAAACATAATGGCAAACTTAATCGACAAGACTTACACACAAGAAACAAATCAAGGAATTTACAAGAAAACTGTCCTAGATTATTGCTTGAATGCACTTCGTTCAAAAGGTTTGACTTTGAAATTGGATCGTAAAGACAATACAAAGTTTGATACCAACGACAAAGAAACTGTAAAGTTACTTAAAAAGCACGGATTAAAGGAAACTTCAGATGTGAATTCTGCGATAGCTACGATAATCCAAAAAGACAAATCAATTATCAGAAAACTTTTGAACGACAGCGTCATTAGGTCGATGGTTTATAAGGAATTGGAAAAAGACAACCTTCAAGACAATGTCGTTCTTAAAGATATGGAACTGAAAGACAACCAAAAACTTTTGGAGAAAAAAGTTGAAATGATGAAGTTGTCTAATAAAATTGATTTCAAAACAGAAGCTTCTGACGATTTTGTAAATATTGTAAAAGAAAACACTATGGTTGAGCTTTTGAAAAAAGTTGATGTAGAAGATGACAAGAAAACTGTTGTGTTGGAAAAAGCTTTGAACTTACTCAAGAAAAATGGGATACAAACAAATGTTGAGTTTAGTTTGGATGAAAAAGACAAGCAAAATCCAAAAGTTAAGGCTAAGTTTGTCACAGAAAGTAAAAAGTCTACAGATCCATACAAACACGTTGCAGATTTATTGAATTCGAATAATTTATCATATAAGTTTATCACAGACGATGATATAAAACTTATTGCTCAATCGGTAAACACTGAAAACAACATTAATCCTTCGATTAGTGTTAATGATTGGAAGTACATTTACGAAAAAAATATGGAAGATTTCTACAAGAGTTACGACAAGGAAATAAATTCAGATGTGAAGCTTTTGTATGAAGAAATTTTGAAGAAAAATAAATGCGAAAAATATTCAAAATACGACGCATACAACATCGTAAGTATTTACAATCAATTGAAAAACAAAGGACAAAAAGGTTATGAGCCAATCGCTCTAAGCTATAATTTAACTGAAGAATCTGTGAGTAGCATCGAAGAAAGATTCGGCAAAAACCAAGGGATAGAAGTAGCAACAAGATCTGTACGATATTATCCTAATGGCGAAGAATTAAGCCACGTATTGGGATATATCGGAAAGATTTCTACTGAAAAAGAAATTGAAGAGTACGTAAGACAAAAAGGCTACAGCAAGGATGCTTTGATTGGTAAAACTGGAATTGAAGAAAGCAAGGAAGATGCATTAAAAGGACAAGACGGATCTTTGAGGGTTATGGTCGACAGCAAAGGAAATAGAACTGAAACTTTGTCTGAGAAAAAAGCAATTCCTGGCGACAATGTGTATTTGAGTATTGACACTAATGTTCAAAGAGTTGCCGAAGAATCTTTGAAAAAATCTATAAAAGCCGTAAGTTCTGGCGGTACTTATGTATCCGAATGGGGCGACAAAACTTTAGCTGGATATAAGAATGCAAAAAGTGGTGCAGCAGTTGCAGTAGATGTTGAAACTGGAGAAATACTTGCGATGGCTTCATTCCCATCGTACAATCCAAATTTGTTTTCAACGGGGATTTCGCAAACTGATTGGGAAAGTTTACAAGCAGAAGATCCAAAAGATCCGATATCTCCGAGACCTTTGTACAACATTCCAATGCAAGCAGCGATGCAACCGGGTTCTATTTTTAAACTTAACACTTCACTTGCAGCATTAGAAGGTGGATTTGATCCTTATCACGAAATAAAATGCGGAGGGTACGTCGATGTCGGTGGTTCAATATTCGGTTGTTGGATATGGAATGAACACAAAGGAACTCACGGCAATGAAAATGTCATGAAAGCACTAAGAGACAGTTGTAACTATTATTTCTATTCTCTAGCACTTGGAAAAGATCAAAGACGTTCCATAGATTTGGGATACCAATTGAGCATTGATGAATTAGTATCTACTGCAAGAAAACTTGGACTAGGTAGTAAAACTGGAATAGATATAAATATTCCAGCAGAAAATTCAGGAACAGTTCCAGATCCACAAATAAAAGAAAATAACTTCAAAGCAATATTCAGAAGATTTTTGGAAAAGAATGCAGAAAAATACGTCAAAGAAGGAGAAGTATTTACTGCAAAAGAAATGAAATCAAAAATCGACAAAATAATGTTACTTGCAGATGACAAAAATCTTCAAACTAGAAATAATATTATAAGCACATTGAATAGTTTGGGATTTGACGCAGAAAAGAAATTGGACGGAGAGAGAAATTCGTTCGCCGATAAAATCAAATTCGATTATTTGAACCAATCAAAATGGAATATCGGTGATATGTTAAATGTAGTTATCGGTCAAGGACAAAACGCATACACGCCACTTCAAATGGCAAGATATATGTCTGCATTTGCAAATAACGGATACTTGAACAAATTATCGCTTGTAAATGAAGTAAAATCCAATGATAATTCCACATCGCTATTTAAAAACGAAAAGAAAAGCGAAAGAATTAAATTAAAAAATTATGAAAACTTGGAATATATCAGAAAAGGACTTCATTTGGCTACGACTGAAGGCTACGAAAAAAACACATTCAAAAATTTCCCAGTTTCTGCGGGAGTGAAGACGGGAACAGCACAAGTAGGTGTTAATCCAGTCACTGGAGAAACTTATGACAACCACGCATGGATGATTGGATTTGCTCCAGTCGAAAATCCAAAAGTTGCGGTAGTAACAGTCATCATGCAAGGTGGAACGAGCACGAACAACGGGCCAATGACAAGAGATATCATGGCAGAAGCGTTGAAATTGAAAAAAGAAAAAGACGAAAAACAAGAAAATACTGAGAGTGAGAATGATATGTATGAAAACAGTACTCGTTAATTCACAATTACAAAAAAAGGCTTTGTTGATACAAAGCCTTTGTAATTTATTAGACGGAAAAATTTTAATAGTAAATTCTGAAAAATCAAGACAAATAGAATACGCGTTAGGAGTGGAAGATTACTGCATTTATGACACATTGGATGTGTTAAGTAATGTGGTTGATTACAAAAAATCCATGGTCAAAATTACAGAAGATAAATACATCATACCTTCAACCATAAAACCTGAAAAATATTCTGCAACAGTTGAAAATTATGAAGATTTGTTAGATAAATTAAGTGAGTTTGAAATTGTAATATTCACTGAAGATATTGGGATTGAATTTGATGAAGAAATAATGTGCGGAGATGAAGAAAAATCTCACGCAAAAAAATTGTATCAAATTACAGATTCCTCATCCAAAAGGAAATCTGATTACAAATACATTGGAAAATTAGAGTTCACCAAAGAATATGAAAAGAAAATCAATTTGTATTCTGAAGAAGTCGATGCAAAACTAACTGAGATAATCGACAATTACAAACAAGACAAAGAAGCCAAAATCGGATTTTTCGATAGGATTTTCAAAAGATGAAATACCTATTCATAGACAAAAACACTTGGGGATATTACGATGATGAACTGAAATTATTGGGAGATTACGACAGTGAGCTGGGTAACATTTACGTCGCCAAAATCACAAAATACGACAAGAAACTAGACGCGTTTTTTATAGAATACGACAAAAAGAAAACAGGATTTCTAAATAACACGAAGTTCACAAAAGATTTGAAACCATCAGACGAAATACTAGTTCAGATGATAAAAGAATCAATTGGTGACAAATACCCCAAATTCACAACGAAAATTACTATTGAAACTGAAAATTTGAAATACACAAACAGCGACAAATTAACATTTGAAGGAAAACAAAAATACAAAGACATCGATGACTTCAAACAAAAATACACATTCACAGGAATTGTAGGAGAAGATTTCTTCAAACAAGAAAAATCACAACAAGAAAAAGAAATGAATTTCATTGTAAATAAATTACACTACATTGAGACAGAGAAGAAATTCCTTCCGATTCCAAAACTTTTGTACAAGAAAAACCCTGTAGACAAAATAATTCAGGAAGAAGATGTGGATTATTTGATAACTAATGACAGAATAGTTTACAGACAATACAAGGGAATTTTAAATGTAAAATTTGATGAAAATTACGATTATAACTATGATAATTTGATAAGTCGTGATATAATAGATAAAAATTCAGAAATAATAAAACTGGACAATAACGCAGAAATTGTCATCCAAAAAACTGAGGCAATGTGGGTTGTGGATGTGAATTCTTCCAAAATGATATTGAAAGAGGATTATTTTCACGAACTAAACACAAAAGCTTTGAAGAAAATCCATCAAATGATTTATTTGAAGAAAATGGTGGGAATGGTTATTGTGGATTGTGTCAGAGAAAGAGACAACAAAAAGTTATCAGATTTTATTAAAGATGAATTTTGTGAACCGAATATAAATTTTCATGGATTTAGCAATTTAAATCTATTAGAATTCACAGTAAAACTTGACAAATAAATCAAATTACTGTACAATTATTTGGTGTGTAACCGCTCGAATCGGGTTTTCAAACTTCAAAAGTACCTTGATTTGGCGAGTCTTAAAAATGAGGAGGTGCACTAAATGTTCGCAATTATTAAAACTGGTGGAAAACAATACAAAGTTTCTGAAGGAGATGTCATTAAAGTTGAAAAAATCGAAGCTGAAGCAGGCGACAAAATCGAATTTGATCAAGTATTAATGGTGGCTGGAGACGATGTTAAAGTTGGAAGCCCTGTAGTAGAAGGAGCTAAGGTTCAAGCAGAAGTTTTAGACCAAAAGAAAGACAAGAAAATTGTTATTTTCAAATTCAAAGCTAAGAAAAACTACAGAAAGAAAAAAGGTCATAGACAACCATATACATTAGTTAAAATTGAAAAAATTGATGCTTAATGGTAACTGTCGATATTTTTAGAAAAGACGGAAAAATTGTAAAAGTCAAATCAACAGGTCATGCTGATCATGGATCCTATGGAAATGATGTGGTGTGCAGCGCTATCAGTGTTTATCTGATTAATACTGTCAACACATTTACAGAAATACTTAAGCTTGACTCTGATAAGTTGAAATTTCATTTTGAAAGCGGAGATGCTTCATTTGAAATAAACTATGACTTACTAAATGAGACTGAAATGATTCAGGTGGATATTTTGATGAAATCATTGGTATTCGCACTGGAATCAATACGAAACGAAAATATAAAACACTTGAAAATTAACTATCGGGAGGTGTAATGATGATAAAATTAGATTTACAATTATTCTCTAGTAAAAAGGGAGTAAGTTCTACTAAGAACGGTCGTGATTCCGAATCCAAAAGATTAGGAACTAAAAAAGGTGACGGCCAATACGTTCTAGCTGGTAACATATTAGTTAGACAAAGAGGAACAAAAATACATCCAGGCAACAACGTTGGAAAGGGTGGAGACGATACACTTTTCACTAAAATTGACGGAGTAGTTAAGTTCGAAAGAATTGGTAAAAACAGAAAGCAAGTTTCTGTATATCCAAAAGAAGCTTAATTTTTTAGCAACACCTTTGTTATGATTATAAATCGGATTTCCTTTTTATAATCGTAAGGTGTTGCTTTTTTAGTGGAAAATAATGTAAACTTACAAGTATAGTGAGCATTAATAAAGAGGTGAAAAATGTTTATAGATGTAGCGAAGATAGAACTTAAAGCTGGAAAAGGTGGAGACGGTTCTGTTGCATTCAGAAGAGAAAAATACGAACCATCAGGTGGCCCTGCAGGTGGCGACGGCGGAGATGGCGGTAGTATTATAATTGTCGGCGACAAAGACATTAAAACTTTGATGGATTACAGTTACAGATCCATTTACAAAGCTGAAAGTGGCGGCGACGGCAGAAATAAAAAACAATTTGGTAAAAAAGGCGAAGATTTAATTCTTAAAGTTCCAGTTGGGACTTTGGTTAAAGATTACGATACAGATACGGTTATCTACGATGTAAAACACGATAAGGAAGAATTTGTAATTTGCAAAGGCGGCAAAGGCGGAAAAGGAAATGTTCATTTCAAATCATCTATAAGACAAGCGCCAAGATTTGCAGAGCCTGGAACAAAAGGTGAAGAAAAAACAATTAAGTTAGAATTGAAGCTTCTAGCCGATGTTGGATTAATAGGACTTCCTAACGTTGGAAAATCTACACTTTTGTCGATAATGTCAAACGCAAGACCTAAAATTGCAAATTATCATTTTACGACACTTGAACCAAATCTTGGAGTGTGCAAAGTCGGAGAAAAAAGTTTCGTACTTGCAGATATTCCTGGATTAATAGAAGGCGCAAGTGAAGGGCTGGGACTTGGTCATGATTTCTTGAAACACATTGAAAGAACTAAAATTTTAGTTCACGTGTTGGATATTTCTGGAAGTGAAGGTAGAAATCCAATCGAAGATTTTGAACTTATCAATAGCGAATTGGCTTCATACAATATAAAATTGAATGATAAAAAAATGCTCGTGGTTTTGAATAAAACTGACCTAGGGGCAGAAGATAATATAAAAGAATTTAGGGAAAAATATTCTGACAAAGTTGATGAAATCGTAGAGATAAGTGCTGCTACAACTGAAAATGTGGACAAACTTATGTATTTGATTGCGGATACTTTGGATAGTATTGAAGATGATTATTCTACATTGGATGAGCAATACGTTTACTTTGAAGAAGAAAAAGAACCTGATTTCAAAGTTAGAAAAGAAAACGAAAACTACATTGTCGAAGGTCCGTTGATTGAAAACTTAATTTACAGAACAAACTTTGAGGTGTACGAATCAGTAAATCACTTACAAAAAGTTTTGGAAGACAAGGGAGTTATTCAACAATTAAAAGATTTGGGAATTCAAGATGGAGACAATGTAATTATCGGCGATGTAGAATTTGATTTTTACGAATAGGAGATAATATGATAACACCAAAACAAAGAGCAAAATTAAAAAAGATTTCTCACGGTTACAAACCACTTGTAAATATCGGCAAAGGTGGAATTTCAGAAAATACTTTGAAGCAAATAGATGATACTTTGAACAAGAGAGAAGTCATGAAGATTAAAATTCTCAACAATAATTTGGACGATAGAGATATGTTGATAGATGAAATATTGACAAAACTTGACTGTGAATTTGTCAGATATATGGGAAATATTCTAACAATTTACAGAGAATCTGAAAACAAGGTAATAGATTTAGATGATTAAAGTCGGAATAATGGGTGGGACTTTTGATCCCATTCATATAGGACATTTGATATTAGCTATGGAAGCTATTAATTACAAAAATTTGGATGAAGTGTGGTTCATTCCTACTGGTAATCCTAATTTTAAACAAGATAAAAATGTCACAGACAAACAAAAAAGATTTGAAATGGTGAAGATTGCCACACAAGATAACGACAAGTTTAAAGTATGTGATTATGAAATTAAAAAAAATGGCGTGACATATTCATGGGAAACTATGAAATATTTGAGAGAAAATTACAATCATGATTTTTATTTCATAATGGGCGAAGATTCGCTGATGAGTGTGGAAACTTGGGAAAATGCAGAAGATTTTTTGAAAAATACTAAGATTTTGGCTTGTATTAGAAGACAAGAAGAAATGTCCAAACTAGATGGAAAAATCGATGAATTAAAATCAAAGGGATATTTTGTGGAGAAAATTCCTGCGAGCTTTATAGATATTTCTTCTACGAAAATCAGAGAAAAAGTGCAATTAAATCAAGATTTTAGGTATTTCGTACCAAATCAAGTTTTTGAATATATTGTGAGAAACAAATTATATGAAAGTTAAAGAAATAGAAAATAATTTGAGCAAAATGCTCAAAAAAACGAGATACGAACACGTTTTGAGAGTAAGAGACAAGGCTATTGAATTAGCAAAACTTCACAATCAAGACGTTACAAAAATAGAATTAGCAGCGCTTCTTCACGACTGTGCAAAAAACAATGAGGAAATGTATTTGGATAAGTACAAGAAGGAATTCGAAGAGCTTAGAAATTTGCGACAAAACGATCCTGATATGGAAAATCCAAAGTTGTTGCATTGCTATTTGGGTAGAATTGTCGCTAACAAAGAATACGGCGTGAAGGACGAAGCGATTTTGGATGCGATAGAATTTCACACAACTGGTAGAATTAATATGACTGATTTTGAAAAAATAATTTACTTGGCTGATAAGACCGAAGATAAGAGAGATTATGATGACGTGGATGAAATCAGAAGATTATCCAAAATAAATTTGAATAAAGCAATTGTCAAATCACTAGATGATACGATAAAATATCTTATAGAAGGTGAGAGAGAAATATCTATCACTAGTGTTAACGTCAGAAATTATTTATTGAAGGGAGTATAGATGACTGAATTAGAGTTAGTTCAAAAAGCGATAGACGATAAGATTGGAAAAGACATTGTAACTTTGAAATTAGATTCAGCTGTTGCAGATTATTTTGTGATTGCAACTGCCAACGCACCTAACCACGCTCAATCTATTATTGATGAAGTGGAAAAAGTGTGCGACGAAAATGGTTTTGAGATTTTAGGAAAAGAAGGTTACAGCGAAGGTAACTGGATTTTGCTAGATCTTAATGATATTATAGTACATGTATTTACAGAAGAAGCACGTTCTTTCTACGATATAGAAAGATTGTGGAATTAGGAGGACAGTATGAAATTTTTACATTCAGACAAAGCACCTGCTGCAATTGGACCATATTCACAAGCAACATCTGCTAACAAAACAATTTATGTATCAGGACAACTTCCAATCGTTGATGGAGAATTACAAACTGATATAAGAAAAGCTACAAAAGCATCATTAGATAATATTTTACATATTATCGAAACTGAAGGCGGCAAAGTAGAAAACATCGCAAGAGTTGGCGTGTTCATGCAAGATTTATCACAATTTTCTGATATGAACGAAGTTTATGCAGAATTTTTTGGAGATCACAAACCAGCAAGAAGTGCAGTTCAAGTTGCAGCTCTTCCAAAAGGAGCAATAATCGAAATAGAAGCAATTGCTGAATTAGACTAAGAATTTTTCCTCTGAGTAATTTTTACTCAGGGGATTTTTTTATTTTCAAATTTTAATTTATTAATAATTTTTCTTGGTTAATTTGAAAAATTTTCAAAATTTATTTTGAATGTCAACAATTATCAAAATTGATACCATTTTGTAACTTTTTATGATATTATGTATGTATATTAGGAGGTTGTATCTATGAAGAACTTAAAAGAGATTGCTAAGGTCTCGTTTGTTGCACTGTCTGTGTCACTAATGATTTCTACAGGATCTATGGCTCAAACAGAAAACGACAAGAAAGATGTAGAAAACGAGCTTAGTGCCAAATATACATCAATTAGCACACACAATCAAAGTAAGTTGACTAAAAAAGCTAAATTGGGATACGCTAACGTAGACAACTTACAAAATGGAAAAAAGGAAAATGATGATTTGAATCGTGAAGATTTAAAATCTACAGATT
Source organism: Finegoldia magna ATCC 53516 (assembly GCF_000159695.1). NCBI lineage: Bacteria > Bacillati > Bacillota > Tissierellia > Tissierellales > Peptoniphilaceae > Finegoldia > Finegoldia magna. The sequence goes on along the minus strand of NZ_CM000955.1, from coordinate 782,892 downwards.
TAAATAAACATATTAAGGAAAAGGAAGAAAAAACAGAAGTTTCAGATTCTACAAAAGATGAAGAAGAATCTGAAAAAGAAGTTGTGCCTAAAAAATCGGATAAAAAAGATACAGAAGAAGGCTTAGAAGTTTCGCCAATCAAAGCTGAGGAATCTGTATCAAAGGAAAATTCAGAAGAACAAGTTTCTGAAGAAAAAGAACAAGAAGCTGATGGAAAAGAAGCGCAAGATGAAGAAGTCAAGGCTTTAAATTCTGCTGGACAAATCGTTCCTACTAGAATTGCTGGTCAAAACAGATACGAATCTGCTGCACAAATTTCAAGGGAACAATTCACTAATGCAAAAAAGGTTATTGTTGTGAATGCACAAAAATACGCCGATGCATTGAGTGCGACAACTTTGTCTGATGGAAAATATTCTATTTTGTACACAGAAAAAGACTCGCTTCCAACAGCTACAAGAAATGAAATTCAAAGACTTAACCCTGTAGAAGTGTATCTTCTTGGTGGTCAACAATCCATTAGTGCTGGAATTGAAAACATATTAAAGAAATACTCAAATAAAGTTACTAGAATTGCCGGAAGAGACAGATACGAAACTAGCGCAAAAGTTGCAGCTATGAGCAAGAAAAAGAACGTAGTTATTGCAAGTGGAGAAAACTTCAGTGACCCACTTTACGCATCTTCCTATGCTTATTCCAACAACGCTAAGATTTTGTTAAGTTCTGGAAAAACTTTGTCCAGAGAAACAAGAGATTATTTACTTAGAAATAAATCTAGTATTGGAAAAGTGACAGTTGTTGGTGGAGGACAATCAATCTCATCAGCTACAGTTAGATATATTCAATCAGTAACTGGCAAAAATGTTAGTAGAATTAGTGGAAGAAACAGATACGATGGGTCTGTAAAAGTCGCAAACTCTATGAACAAGGACAAAGTGTTCATCGCAAGTGGTGAAGATTTTGCAGATGCGTTGGCTATAAGTCCATTAGCACAAAAGCTAAATGCACCGATTTTATTGAGTTCAAAAGGAAAATTAGACACAAGTGTAATTGCATTTTTGAATAATTTTAAGAACTCGATCAAGGATGTATTTATTGTTGGTGGATATAGAACAATTGATAACAACGTGTATGGTACTGTTCAAAATGTTTTGAAAAAACAAATTGCCAAACCAAAACCACAACCAAAACCACAACCAAAGCCACCAGTTGTCAAAGATCAATCAGACATAATCGAAGAAGACAAGGCGATAGGATTACACGATTTCGTAGTTGCAAAGTATTCTACAACTCTTTACAATGCTGCAAATAGTTCTGCAAAATCTGTAAGAAATATCAACACTTCAACTGTTATGCAAGTTATAAATATTTTAGATAATGGATGGATGCAATTGGATATAAATGGATTTAAAGGATATGCAAAAGTATCTGATTTTGGAATGTTCAACCCTAACAAATACAGATTAGTATTCCAACAAGGAGCGGACCTTTCAAAATTCAACCGCAATGTAAATATGAAATTAGCTAAGCAAAACGGAATGGATTTTGTAATATTAAAAGCAGGATCTGGTTACAGCGGAGAAGATCCAAAATTCCAACAAAATTACAACAATGCAAAAGCAGCAGGATTAAATGTTGGAGCATATTGGTATTCATACGCTGTAAATGTTGAAGAAGCTAAGGAAGAAGCTGTCAGATTCATGAAGATATTGGGCAAGAAACAATTTGAATACCCAGTATATTTGGATTTTGAAGATCCTTCACAACGTAAAATTCCTAAGAAAACAAAAACAGATATGGCGATTGCCTTCATGAGTATTCTCGAAAAGAATGGATTCTACACTGGATTGTATAGTTCGGCATCTTGGATTAACAATCAATTTGAAAGAGAAAGATTGAAAGATTACGACGTTTGGATTGCACATTGGCACGTTACAAATCCTAACTGCTTCACACCTGATTATGGAATGTGGCAATTTACAAATAAATCAAAAATAAAAGGCGTTTCAGATACTGGAGAAGGCGGAGTAGACATGAACTATTCCTACAAAAACTATCCAAAGATTATCAAAGATGCCAAACTAAATAATTTTTAAATTAGAGCTCTGAGAAGAGCTCTTTTTAGTACCATAAATAGTGTAAGAAAGGAAGTAATTCCTATCTTGCACTATTTTTGTATAATGAAGAAGTAGTATGACGAGGCTCTTTTAGGGTTGAAACATCCGCCATTAAAACTGTCAACTACCTTTTCATTATTCATATTCGGTTAAGCAGGTTGGGCAAAACGTCCGTGTCACAAGCTAAAAAGAGTGTAATGGTGCAGGTAGAAACTACAAAATAATAAGAAAGAAGGGAAATTATGATATCTGTAGGAATAGACATATCAAAAGAAAAAATAACAGTTTGTGCATTAGAACAAGGGAACAAAATAATTTGGAAACCCTATGATGTTTCTCTAAAAAAACAAAAGTAGAAGAATTAATAGAGAAACTAGAAAAATTAAAAGAAGAAGTAAAAATAACAATGGAAGCAACAGGAAAATATCATCTACCAATACTTTATGAATTAAAAGATAGAGGATACTTTGTAGCAGTAATAAATCCACTAAAGATGAAACAATATTGCCGAGCATTAAACTTTAGGAAAGCAAAAAATGACAAGATAGATGCAAAACAAATAGCAGAATATGGACTAATGTATTGGAAAGAATTAGAAGAATACAAAGTAGATGAAGAAAACTACAGAGTCTTAAAAGAATTAAATAGAAACTACCAACATTACATGGATTTAAGAATCAATCAAATGAACTTCATAGATCAAACAATACATCAAACATTTACAGGAATAAAAAAACTAATTACCCATGGTTCAGGAGACTTTTCAAAAGATAAACTATTAGACTTTTTGGAAAAATGGTGGCATAAAGACTTAATATTAGAAAAAACAGAAGAAGAATTTGTAGAAGAATATAAAACGTGGGCAAAAGAAAAGAGATACCATCCAAATGCAAACAAAGCAAAAGCCATTTACCAATTAGCAGAGGATAGTATCTCAACACAACCTTCCCATAACACAAAAATAGAAACAAATATCAGAGAAGGAATAAACCTGATAAAACAAATAAATCAGATTCTAAATAGAATTTTATCACAAATGATAGAAATATCCGAGCCCTTAGAAGAATATCAATAAGCAAAAAAATTCTCAGGAATATCAGAAAAATTAGCAGTACAAATAGTAGCAGAATTTGGCGACCTATCAAAATTTAAAAACAAAAAAAGCCTAATATCCTTTATAGGGATAGACGCACCACCATATGAATCAGGAAACTTTAAAGCAGATCAAAGAAAAATAAGTAAAAGAGGAAACGCAATACTAAGAAAAGTGGGCTACCAGGCAATGAAATGTATGATGAGTGCTAAAAAACCAGAAAATGAAATATATAAGTACATGATAAAAAAAGAAAAAGAAGGAAAAGCCAAAAAAGTATGTAAATTTGCAGGATTAAACAAATTCTTAAGAATCTACTATGCAAGAGTTATGGAATCAAAAGCCCAAAAACAAGAATTAAAAGTAGCATAATATTTAGAACAACATTAAGAAGCAAGCCGATTGATTACACTCGGCTTGTTTGCCATGCACTAATTTAATTACTCAAATAATCAAATAACCTGAAATTAATTTCAGGTTATGCTTGACTTTTGTTAGCAGGTTTAAATGCGTATAATTTACAAAAAATATGGTATATGGTAAAATTTGAGTTAGTTAAAAGGAGTGAATGATATGAAATTAGGTATTGTGGGGCTTCCAAATGTAGGAAAGTCCACACTTTTTAATGCGATAACAAAAGCAGGTGCAGAAATGGCAAACTATCCATTCTGTACGATAGATCCTAACATCGGACTTGTAAATGTTCCTGATGAAAGAGTGTATAAATTAGCAGAACTTTTTAATTCCAAAAAAATTATTCCAGCGACAATCGAATTTTACGATATTGCAGGACTTGTAAAAGGCGCAAGCAAGGGCGAAGGTTTGGGAAATAAATTTTTGGAAAATATTAGAGAATCTGATGCCATTGTTGAAGTTCTAAGATGCTTTGAAGATGAAAATATAGTTCACGTTGATGGTTCAGTGGATCCACTTAGAGATATCGACACTATCAACTACGAACTTATTTTGTCTGATTTGGAAATGGTTGAAAGAAGATTAGAAAAATCCAGAAAAGCTTTGAAAGGTAATAAGGATTTGAAGGAAGAAGTAGATCTTCTTGAAAAAATCTACGACGTTTTGTCAGAAGGAAAATCAATCAGAATCTTGGATTTGGATGAAGATGAAATGAAACTTATGAGAAGCTTCAATCTTTTGAGCGTAAAGCCAATAATTTACGTGTGCAATGTAAGTGAAGATGAAGTAGCGGATGCTTATGAAAACAACGAAATGGTTCAAAAAGTAAAAGATTTTGCAAAATCAGAAGATGCAAAAGTAGTTGTAATTTCTGCGCAAATTGAATCGGAAATTTCTGCGTTGGACAGCGAAGAAGATAAGAAAGAATTCTTGGAAGCAATCGGTCTTGAAAAATCAGGAATCGACGATTTGATTACACAAAGCTATGATTTATTGGGACTTATGAGTTTCTTGACAACAGGAGAAGATGAAACTCGTGCTTGGACTATCAAGAAAAACACTCCTGCAGTACAAGCAGCTGGTAAAATCCACACAGATATTCAAAGAGGATTTATCAGAGCAGAAATCGTGAACTACGATGATTTAATCGAATTAAAATCAATGGCTGCAGTTAGAGAAAAAGGCCTAATGAGATTGGAAGGTAAAGAGTATTTAATGCAAGATGGAGATGTAGTTCATTTTAGATTTAATGTATAGAATAGAATTATATCTTAAAATATCAAAAACCAGTTAAAGGTATTGGTAATATATTAGCATAATTTTCAAACTAGGTATTAATTTACCTAGTTTTTTTGTTAGCGTGAAAATAAACATCGTTATTTTTTGTGATATAATTATTATAACTACGAGGAGGTAATTTATGATTACAGAAAGATTAGAAAAGCTAAGAAAAAAAATGAGCGAAAGAAATATCGATGCGTATGTTGTATTATCGAGCGATCCTCATACATCTGAATATTTAGCAGATTATTATAAAACTAGAAAATATATTACTGGATTTAGTGGTAGTGCAGGAACTGCTGTAATTTTGAAGAAAAAAGCAGCTTTGTTTACTGACGGAAGATATTTTATTCAAGCTGCAAAAGAACTTGAAGATTCTACTGTAGATTTGATGAAGATGGGAGAACCTGGTGTTCCTACTTTGATTGAATATTTGAAAGAAAATGTTCCTGAATGCGGAAAAATAGGCGTTGACGGACTTACTTTGGACTATAACGATTACTATCAATGGTTAGAAAAATTAGGCGACAGAATGATAATCACTGATGTGGATTTTGTTGGTGATATTTGGGAAGATCGTCCTGAAAAGCCAAACTCAAAAGCTTATGCATTTGATGTGAAGTACTGTGGAAAAGATACTAAGACCAAATTAAAAGAGTTGAGATATTTCATGGATTCCAATGAATGTGATTATAACTTTATCGGTTCTTTGGACGATATTTGCTACCTTTACAATATTAGAGGTAACGATGTTTTGTACAATCCAGTTATCATAAGTTATGCATTAGTTGGAAAAGATTTTGCTAATTTGTACATTGAAGATGAAAAAATTGATGACGATTTGGTTGAATTGTTGAAAGAACAAGGTGTTACTGTAAAATCTTACGAAAAAGTGTTCGAAGATTTGAGTGGACTTCCTGGTAAGAGCGTTTTGTTCTTGGATCCTTCTAAGACAAATGTTAGAATTTACAATTCAATTAATTCAAATATCAGAATTTCAAAAGGAATTCAACCTACAACTTTGATGAAGGCTCACAAGAACGAAACAGAAATCAAAAATCAAAAGAATGCTTACATCAAAGATGGTGTTGCGTTGATTAAGTTTTTCAATTGGGTAGAAACAGGTACGCCAACTGGAAATGTTACTGAAATGAGTGCAGCTGATAAGTTGAGATATTTCAGAGAACAAGGCGATTTGTTCATGGATTTGAGTTTCGGAACTATATCTGCTTATGGAGAAAATGCGGCACTTCCTCATTACGAACCATCTGTTGATCACCCAGTGACATTACAACCAAAAGGATTGTACTTGGTTGACAGTGGTGCGCAATATTTGGACGGAACTACTGATATTACTCGTACAGTTGCTCTTGGTGAGTTGACTGATGACGAAAAACTTCACTACACTTTAACTTTGAAATCACACATCAATTTGATGACTACAATTTTCCCTAAGGGAACAAAATCATCAAGCTTGGATCCAATTGCTAGAAGACCTATTTGGCAAGAATTGTTGGATTTCAGACACGGAACAGGCCATGGTGTTGGATTCTACCTTGGAGTTCACGAAGGCCCACAAAGAATTTCTTCAATGAACAACGACATCGACATGGACGAAGGAATGGTTACAAGTGACGAACCAGGAATTTATATCGAAGGTTCACACGGAATTAGAATCGAAAATATTATGCACTGCATCAAAGTTGGAGAATCTGAATTCGGTGAGTTCTTGGGATTTGAATCATTATCTATCTGCCCAATCGACACAAGACCTGTTATCAAAGAAAAATTACTTCCTTTCGAATTAGAATGGTTGAATAATTACAACAAAGAATGCTACGACAAATTATCGCCTTATTTGGAAGGATCTGACTTAGAATATCTTGAGCAACAAACAAAAGCAATATAGAAATGTTTGATATTAAAAAAGAACTGCAAAAAGTACCTCACAAACCAGGCGTGTATATTATGCACGATAAAAATGACGAGATAATCTACGTTGGTAAGGCGATTGATTTGAGAAGACGTGTGGGTCAATATTTTGATTCATCACAAAAACTTGCGAAGGTCGCCGCAATGGTAAGTCACGTAGAATATTTTGAGTATATTATCGTAAATAATGAATGTGAAGCTTTGGTTCTTGAATCAAACTTAATCAAGAAAAACAGCCCGAAATACAACATCGTTTTAAGAGACGATAAGCAATATCCCTACATCAAAATCACGAACGAAAAGTTTCCAAGAGTTTTGAAAACTAGACGTGTGCTTAAGGATAAGGCAAAGTATTTTGGGCCTTTTCCTAATGCTTATGCAGTTAATGATATTATAGATTTAATTCACGAAACGTACAAAATCAGAACGTGTAATTTGAATTTTGATAAGGGTCAAACATTGAAGAGACCTTGCTTGAACTACTACATCAATCGTTGTGATGGAATGTGCGTTTATGACGTGGACGAAGAAGATTACAACAAAGAATTATTAGAAGTGGAAAATTTCTTGAATGGTCGTGAAGATGAACTGACTAAGAAATTGACCGATAAAATGATGGCTGCATCCAAGAATTTGAACTTCGAATTGGCAGCGAAATTCAGAGATTCTATCGCGAATATACAAGTGATTTTGGAAAAACAAAACATAACCAACACCAAGGGATTGGACTTGGATATGATATCCATGGCGAGAGAAGCTGAGACTGTATGTGTTCAAGTGTTTTTCATGAGAAATGGGAAAATCATCGAAAGACAGCATTTTATTATTGACAATAAATACGAAGAATCAAATGAACACATTGTGGGAGAATTTTTCAAACAATTCTACATTGATTTGACGTATGTTCCGAAACAAATCCTAACTGATATTGATATCGAAGACCGAGAACTTATCGAAGAAATGCTAACGGAGAAAAAAGGTTCCAAGGTCGAAATCAAAATTCCTAAAAGAGGCAACAAGACAGACCTCTTGGAAATGGTCAGAGTAAATGCAAAAGAAGGATTGGACAAATACATCTCCAGACATTTAAAAAGGGAACGCAATCGCGAGAATGCAATCCTGGATTTGCAAGACATCACAGGAGTTAAACCAATTGATAGAATTGAATGTTACGATATTTCCAACACAAGTGGTGTGGATTCTGTGGGAAGTATGATTGTGTTCAAAAACGGCACGAAATCTCCCAAAGATTATCGTAAATTCAAAATCAAAACCGTAGAGGGTGCAGATGATTACGCATCGCACAAAGAAGTGTTGACCAGAAGATTCAGAAGGCTTTTGGATTCTGATAAAAAAGACAACAGCTTTGACGAAATGCCTTCTATAATTTTGATGGATGGTGGCAAAGGTCAAGTCAACATTGCAAAAGAAGTGTTGGACGAATTCAACTTGGATATTCCAATTTTGGGTCTTGTAAAAGACGATAAGCATAGGACGCGTGGGATAATTTACGAAAACGACGAAATCAGATTGAAAGTGAACACTCCTTTGTACAGGTTGTTGTTTGCAATTCAAGAAGAAACACACAGATTTGCCATCAATTATCACAGAAAACTTCACGAAAAAAACTTCAAGAAATCTGAATTAGACAACATAAAATTAATCGGGAAAAAAAGGAAAAAAGCTTTGATGAAACATTTCAAAACGCTTGATAGAATAAAAAAAGCCAGTGTAGAAGAGCTTTGCGAAGTAGATGGAATGAATGAAAAAGCAGCAGAAAATATAGTGAATTATTTTAAGCAATAATTTGCTATATTTTTTTATTGTAAAGAATTATTGATTGATGGTAAGATATAAGGTAGTGAAGGATGGATGGTTTATGACAAGAAATAATTCAACTTTAATTAAAATGATAATGCTTTCAATATTTGTCGCAATTGGCGTTGTAATATCTCCGATTTTAAGAGTTGTAGGATTTTGTCCGACGCAACATTTTGTAAATATCGTGTGTGCGGTGTTTTTGGGACCGTGGTATGCATTGTTGTGTGCAACTTTGATTGGAATAATCAGAATGTCACTTATGGCAATACCACCGTTAGCACTTACAGGAGCGGTATTTGGTGCGTTTTTATCGGGTGTGCTATATAAGAGAACGAATAAATTGATTATGGCTTGTATAGGCGAAGTTATTGGCACAGGAATAATAGGATCGATCGTAAGCGTTCCTGTTATGAAGTTTTTCTTTGGGAAAAGCAATTTGACGTTGTTTTTCTACACACCGTCTTTTATTCTAGCGACATTAATGGGAGCGACTGTTGCATATGCATTTTTAAAAGCTATGCAAAAAAATAAAATGCTGGACAAATTAAAGGAAAGTATCAATGGATGATTTGAAAAACAAACTTTCAGAAATTTATTCTGAGCTTTATAACAAAAACAATCTGATTCATTGCCTTACAAATGCGATATCCATCAATGATATGGCAAACGCTGTACTAAGTGTTAACCAAAGCCCGTTTATGGCAGATAATCCTAGAGAAGTGGAAGATGTTACGAAAAATTGTGATTCTCTACTTATAAATCTTGGGAATATAACTGATTACAGAATAGAATCAATCAAAAAATCGGTGCGAATCGCAAATGAAAATAAAGTCCCAATCACGTTGGATTTGGTGGGAGTGAGTGCGTCACGATTAAGGCTTGATTTAACGCTAGAAATCTTGCAAAAACACAAGGTAACTTGCATAAAGGGAAATTATAGTGAGATAAAATCACTGTGCATTGAAGATCTTAGCACAAAAGGTGTGGATTCAAAAAAACTTGAAGTAAACGATGTGATAAATTACTGCAAGGATTTACACGACAAATACCATTCAATCGTTGTAGCAACTGGACAGACAGATATTGTGTGTGCAAATGAAATTTATCTACTTAACAATGGAGATGAAAGGCTTTCGAAAATCACTGCGACAGGTTGTGTTGTGGGAAGTTTGATAGCATGTACACTTAGTGTATCGCAATCGATAGAGGCATGTATTCTGGCAATTAGTATGATGAATATTAGCTGTGAAATGGTGGATAAAAATGTTGGACTTAGTTCGTTTAAAATCGGCTTGTATGATAATTTATCCAAAATAAAATGGGAGCAAATAAAGGAGAATATAAATGCGAGAAAAGTTGAATCTTAGCTTGTACTTGGTTACTGATAGAACTAATGTAGTTGACGAAGAAAAATTTCTAACAAAAATCGAAGAAGCACTCAAAGGTGGAGTGACATTGGTGCAACTAAGAGAAAAAAATATTTCTACAAAGGAATACATAGATTTGGCAAAAAAAGTGAAAACAATCTGCGATAAATTCGATGTACCACTTTTAATTGACGATAGAATCGACGTTTGCTTGGCAAGTGACTGCGCTGGAGTTCACCTTGGAGACGAAGATATGGAAATCGAAGATGCAAGAAGAATTTTGGGCGATAATTACATTATCGGTGCAACTGCAAAAAGCGTAGACAGAGCTATCCAATGTGAAAAAGAAGGCGCAGATTATCTTGGAGTTGGGGCGATTTATCCAACGAAAACCCACGTTAAAACGAAAATAACATCGGTTGAGACTCTAATAGATATCAACAATAGCATAAGCATAAAAACAGTCGCTATTGGCGGTTTAAATGAGGATAACATGGATGTATTGAAAAGTAGTGGTGCAAGTGGGATAGCAGTCGTAAGAGCATTGATGAATGATGACAATCCACAAGATAAAGCACACAGATTATTAGAAAAATCAAAACAAATTTTAGAATTGAGGTAATTATGAAAAACAAAATTAGATTAGTACTGTTAGTTATGGTGTTGATGTTGGTTATGGTATCCTGCAAAAAAGCAAATCCAATAACACTTCCAAACGCTAATGATTCACAAGTAATCACAGTTACAAAAATCGAGGAAAACAAGGAAGGACCAACGGCGTCCATCACTTCGAAAAAAGATATCGTGGACACAATAAAATTGATACAAGAAAAAGCAAAACCAACTAGGAAAAAATCAAACAACGATACTCCAGCGAATACAAAAGATTTCAGAAAAATGGAAATATTCTACGGAAAAGATGAAAAAATGACGTTGTATTTGTATCAAAACAAAAAATACTACATCGAAAAACCATACGAAGGAGTATGGGAAATCGACAAGGATACGTTTAACAAATTAATAGGTGCGATGTAGTTTTATCGTAGAAATTTATTGGTAGGTAAACCATCATATTAAAAATTTAGAGTGCATTTCGATGCGCTCTTTTTTTCTTTGAAAAAATATTGCATCTGTGTCTAATCTGTATTATAATAAGTAATACAAGGAGGACAGGATGATTAACATAAATACGACGAGTGATGTTCCAATTTACACTCAAATTCGAAACGAAATTATTAGAGAAATTGCCAATGGCAACTTACAAAATGGCGACGAACTTCCTTCTGTTAGGCAATTTGCAAATGATTTGGGAATTAATCCTATGACAATTAGTAAGGCCTACAACATTTTGAAGGACGAAAAAATTATTGTAATAGACAGAAGAGTTGGGGCTAAGATTTGCGTGGACGAAGGTTATTCACGAAATTCATTCGAAGATGAATTGAAACTACTATTGATGGAAGCGAAAATTCGCGGCAAATCACAAGAGTATATTAAAAATATAGTGGAGGAAATTATAAAATGATGTTGCAATTTATTTTATTTTTTAGTTTGGTGTTTATTTTGTTCATCATGCGAAGAATGAACATTTATACATTGAAAATAAATGATACGTTTATGTTGTTCACCAATTTTCCAAGAGGTCATGAAGATGATGAGTTTATCGTAGATTTATTGGGAAAAACGAAGAAAAAATTGAATATTTTATTTGCAGTTAGCATGATTTTATCTTTTATTGTGTTGCTTGACTACGACTGGATAATGCTTGTGTACTACAATTTAATAGTTGTTTATCTTGTGAGTGCAAATATTATCGAATACAACGCAATGAAAAGAATACGACAATACAAAAAAGACAATAACATATCGACTGAGAGTAGTATTTTGACGTATGATTTGAAGACTTCAAGAGATATTGAGAAAAAGAAAATCAAACTAAAGGCATGGATTATTCCACTGGTAGTTCAAATCGTACTGTTGGTAGCTTTTTTCAAAAATAGTGAGATGTTTTTCGTCTACATTTTGTTGCTAGTAGCAATGAGTGCAAGTACGATATTAACGGGATGGTTTTTGGGCAAGAAAAACATTAAAGTTTATTCTACAAATTCTGATGAAAACTTAAAGTTGAATGAAGAAAGCATCATAAAAATACAACAAACAATGTACGCGATATATATTATGTTTATCGTTTTGGGATTTGTCGTAGCTTACTATTCATCAAAAGACATTTACAAGATATTTCCAATACTTTCCTATATTGTTTTGTACACTATAGCTATACTATTGGCTCTTTTTAAATACCAAACCCTAGCAAAAAATTTAACTGCGATTAATAGCGACTTGTACAATGGGGACTTCTTTGATCCGTGGGGTTATTACAATCCGAAAGATGACAGACTTATGGTTGAAGATGTTAGCGTAAGAAATGGCAATATGACTTTTAACAGGGCAAAATTATCAGGCAAAATACTCTATGCATTGACTGCTGTTTTATTGATTTCAGTTGAATTTTTGATGATAAATATGAGTTTACCTAAAACTTACACCGTAGATAACACACCGAGCACTCTTACAGTCTCTGAATCTATTTATACTACTGTGATTGACAAAAAATCAATTGAAAAAGTTGAGCTAATCGAAGACATCGGTAAAACAGATGGCGTTAGATTGAACGGAACGTCATTGAAACATTATTCATATGGAAAGTTTTCAATAAAAGGAATTGGAAACTGTGATGTGTACATTCACAACGACAATCCAAGGGCTATTTGGATAAAGACTAAGGATAACAAAAACCTTGTGTTCAATTTCCCAACTGAAAAAGAAACCGAAAAGTTTTATAAAAATTTACGCTAATTGTATTTTTTGTAAATTCTGGGTATATATTAATTAATAAATATTAGCAGAAGTATTTTATTGGTACGGGAGGGAATTTATGAAAAAATTTTTGATGGTTGCATTGTGTATGATGATGCTTGTGTCTTGTGGGAAAAAGGAAGTGTACAAGGGCGTAGAATCCAGCGTAAAAGTAGACAGAATCAAAAAAATGGATTCTCACAACAAATACACAGATAAATTAAAGGACTCTGAATTTATTCAGAAACTGTATGGAGATAAAATTGTCGTGTTAAAAGACGGCAAGAACTTTATTTACGACGGTTCCAAGGATGAATTGGTACAGTTAGATGATGCATACGGAATACACGATGTCGATAAAAAAGATTATCTCCTTTACAAATCAGATGAAGATTTAGCTTCTAAACTTATGATTAAAACAGATGATGGAATGAAAAATCTGACATCCACAGAACATATTAGTGATGCTAAGTTGTTGGATAAAAATGTGTACGCTATGATTTTGCGTTCCGATTCTCCAATTAAATTTTTCGAATGTGAAATATTCAAGAATAATAATGATACATTTGAATCTACTGGCAAGATTGGGAAATTAATCAAAAACGATAAGTCTGTAATGTATATGCATTATGAGAAGGACAAATTAACTGTCAAAGATATGGATGATAAGGAAGTCTTCAGTAGAGATTTGAAAGAGGATGAGTATCCTATTGATGTTGTGATGAATGATAAAGACGTTTTCTATTCTTTGTACGATTTTAAGACTGGAAATTCAAGGTTGTACAAGAATGATAAGTTGATTATGGAATCTACGATAAAAGGTTATGAAAATGTATTGAAAAGATTTAAAGTATCCAAGAAATATATGACTTGGTTGGACAATAAAATTGCGTATAATTTAGAAAAAGATAAGCTAGTATTTTTTGAAGATGCAAAAGATGACATGATGATCGTACCAGTAGGAGATAGCGTGTACAGTTTGAAAATTAAAAACTCAATTGGAGTTTTCGATGATGAAACAATAAAATTCAAATAGACAATCAAAAAAGCAATGATTCCGATGAATCATTGCTTTTGAATTTAACCTAATAATCTTCTTGCTGTAACGAATGTTCTTTGGTAATAACTTGAGTTGATATCTGATAAGATAACCCCTGTTGATGGTGTAGAAGCGTGGATTAATTTGTTGTTACCAACGTAAATTCCAACGTGACTTATTCCGCCACCACCTGTTGCGAAGAACATCAAATCGCCTTTTTTCAAGTTTGATTTGGAAACTTTGTGTCCATAAGAAACTTGTGATCTTGAGCTTGGACTTATTGAAATTCCATAAGCTTGTTTGTAAAGATAAGATGTAAGTCCTGAACAGTCGAATGATCTAGGACCGTGAGTTCCCCAAACGTAAGGCTTACCTAATTGTTTGTAAGCAAGAGTTACGATTTTGTCTAATTTACTAGTTTCTTCTTGAGCTTGTTTTTTAGGTACGTTTACTAATGCATCTACTTTTGGTTTTGCTTGTAGTGATTTACCAGCTAACAAATCTTTAATTCCGTTAACTACGAAATTATCGATAGTATTTTTGCCACCAAATACCATTGTGTACATGATGTTTGATTTGTTTTGTCTGAAGAAAGATTCCACAGAGTTTGATTTTTGTTCTTGTGTTTTGTAATCTTCGTTTCTTGGAACGTCCATTTTCTTAACCAAAACAATTGGTGCGTTGTATTTTTGAGCTACAGGAGATGCAGCAAGTACATCTACAAATTTTTCTCCACTAGCTACGATTGTTCTTTCAGAATTTACACCGACTTGTTTTGCAACTTTTACAGATGTTTGGTATCTGTCATGTCCTGCAATTCTAGTAACTTTTGCAAGTTTTGAAAGTTCGTTTTCAACAGCTTTTGAAACTGAATTTTCTCCACCTACTATAGTGATGTCTTCTAAAAGACCTTTTTTGCTGAAAGAGTTTAAGTATTCTTTGATTGATTTTGGAACTTCATTCTTTTTAACTAATAGAACTGGAGCGTTCTTTTTCTTAGCTAAAGAAGTAGAAGAAATCGAATCTGCAAAGTTTTCACCAGATGCGATAACTACGTTTTGTTTCTTGTTAGAAACTGGGTGAGACGTAGTAGCTGATTTTGCATTAACTTCGTATCTGTCTTTGCCTTTTACTCTGATGACTTCAATTCCCATACCGTTTAATTCGTCAACTACTTTTGAACTAATAGTTTTTTCGCCACCAGTTATGTAGACTTTTTTGACGCCTTTCAAAGCTTCTTTTGTCAAGTTGTCTAATTTGTCAGAATCAGTGTAAAGAATAGGTGATTTACCATTTGAAATGTTTGTTGCACTGATTGAGTCTGAAAATTCGTTAGAATTCACAACTACGGCAGTATCTGCATTTTTGAATTCTTTTTCTTTGATTTTCTTAGCTGTTTCAAATCTGTTTTTTGCGTCAATTCTTTCTGTTTTGGCACTCTTTTGTGATTTGACTTCAACTTCTTTTTCTTCTTTATTAACTTGATTTTTATTAGATATTACTTTGTTATTTTCATCTAGCTTTACTTGTATCTTAGTTGTTGTTTCAGTTTTACTTGAATTATCTAATATAGCTTTAACATTTGTTTCTGACTTGTTATTTTCATTATCTGCAAATGAAACATTTGCTCCCAAAGATAATGATACAGCCAAAGTCATTACAAGAAGTGGCTTCTTAAAATTATTCATGTATCCTCCTAATATACTTCAATGAGCTAATTTTAATTGCTCATTATTTTTGTAACCAATTTGTAACTTATTCAAATTACTCTAATAGTTTACAAGAATTTTTCATAAGTTTCAAACAAATTTGACATTTATTGGTTTAATTTGTACAATGTGCTAGATTTTATGTAAAATTTGCTCAAAACTATTTACAAATCCAAAATTTTGTGAATTACTTGAAAATTACACTTCGCATAAAATAGGGAATGGTTTGTAACCAATTTGTAACTTTTGTACAAAAACATAAAAAACACCATTCAAAAGGCTAATTATTAAAAAAATGTAACAAATACGGTTTTTAATGAAAAATCGCTTAAAATTTATATGATAATGAGTGAAAACTGACATTGTATATCAAAATCATTGTAAAAAATTACATTAAAAAAGCACTGATTTTAATCAGTGCTTGGAAGTTATATTATAGTAGTTATATTATAAAATGTAGATTTTGACGTTTCTAACTCCCCAGTTACGTGATTGTGCTTTAGTATCCATAACTACATCAATTTTATTTCCTTTAATAGCTCCGCCAGTGTCTTCTGCTGTAGCAAATCCGTATCCTTCTACGTATACTCTTGTTCTCAAAGGAATAACTCTTGGGTCTACTGCGATAACACCGCGTCTAATCTTAGTTCCGATTGCTGTAACATTCCATCCACCGTTTTCTCTAGGATCAGAAGTGTAAGCTGTCGATCTTACTGTGAATACTCTTTTTGCTTTTGCAAGTTGAGCTTGTAATGAATCTACAGGTTTTTCAACCTTTTTAGATTTTTCAGTTGTACTTTTTCTCAATTCAGCTTTTTCTTTTTTGTATAATGCATCTGCTTTTGGTGCAGTTTTAAGATTTTTACCTGCTAACAAATCAGATATTGATGATGATACGAAATCAGAAATTGAATGATTTCCTTCACAAACTATAACTTGGTCTATGGATTTGTTGTTCTTAAAGAATGCTTCCATAGTAGAGTTTTTGTCGTTTGAAGAATAATCTTTTGTTCTTGTTACATCGTTAGGTTTTGTCAATATTAAAGAAGCATTTAACTTAGTAGCAACAGGTGTCATTAATAATGCATCGTTGTAACCATTACCTTCAGTTACGATTACTCTTTTTGCATTAGGGTTAACTTGTTTTGCAACTTTTACGTTAGTAGTGTATCTGTCACGACCAGCAATCCTACTTACATTATTACTGAAAGTTTTTAAGTATGATTCTACTTGTTGAGATACTGATAAGTTACCACCAACGATTGTTATACTTCCTATAGCATTGTTTCTCTTCAAAGATAACAAATAACCTTTGATAGATGTAGGAACTTCATTTTTTCTAACGAAAAGTATAGGAGCTTTTTTGTTTTGAGCTAAAATAGCAGATGATATAGCATCACTATGATTTTCGCCTGAAGTTATAAGTATATTTGTTTTTTGTTTTGTATTTGGATTATGTGTTTTTGCTGCAACCTTAGAATTAACTTCGTATCTATCGTGTCCAGCAATTCTTTCTACAATTATTCCCAAACTTTTAAGTTGTTCAACAACTGAATTGCTAACGGATTTTTCTCCACCTAAGATGTAAACTTTTTTAGGGTTGTTAGCTTTTAAGTTTGCCAAAGTTTTACTATCTAATGAAGATTGGTTAGTAAATAATATTGGAGTGTTACCTCTTGATAATGAAACAGCAGATAGTGAATCTACAAATGTTGAGCTATTTGTCAAAATAACTGTGTTTGATTCTGAAAAATATTCATCTCTTATATTAGTAGCTGTTTCGTATTTACTTGATGAAGTGATTTTCTTCACATCGGCTCTTTTAACTGCTTTTACTTCAGCAGGTTTTTTCAAAAGTTCTTTTGAATCTTCAAAGCCTTCTGTCAAATCTTCCTTACTAGTTTCTTTTTTATCTTCTTTTTCAGTATTTTCAGTATTAACTTTTTCAGTTTGTTGTGCACCATTGGATTTGATGGAATCCTCTGTATTCACATTTTCTTGATCTTTAATTGTATTTTGCAAATTTGTAGTGTAATTTAAAGCGTCATGTTTTACTTCTTCTACAAGCTTTGTATTGTCAACATCAGCAAATGAAGAAGTTGCATTTAAAGCAGAAAAGGTAAACATTAATCCCATCACTAACAATGGTTTTTTTATATTGTTCATTTTTCCTCCTAATTTTACGATTAAAAGTTTTTAATCTGCAAATTTAATATAATATATTGTAACACATTTGTAACTTGTTGTAACCTTTTTGTAACAAATCATGTTAGAAAAACGTTAAATATTACAAAAACGTAACAATTGATTTGTGATTTCGTCGTTTATTATCGAAGATTGTTTGCTTATATACAGATTAGATAATAAAATATAATAAGGAGGGAACTTATGAAAACAGTAAAATTAAGTGCGGTTGTTAAAAAATTAGACTTGCACGTTGTCAGAACAAGTTCTGATTACGAAACAATTGAGATTACAAATTCTGAAATTAACAGACCAGGGTTACAATTATCTGGTTTCTTGGAAGAATTTCCATACAGAAGAATTCAATTGTTTGGTAAGGCTGAACTTGCATATTATATGGCGATGGATATTGAACTTAGAAAAGAAAGAGTAAGGGCAATGATGGAATATGATATTCCTTGTATTGTGTTTTCACATTATGCTCAAATTCCTGATGAAGTTAGAAAATTAGCGGATGAATACGACAAAACTTTGTTAATTTCGGACAGAACAACTACTAGACTTATCTCAGCCTTGGATGAAGTATTGGAATATTTCCTTAGTGAGGAAGATACAATACACGCTTCGTTGTTGGATGTTTTTGGTATGGGAGTTTTGTTGATGGGAGACAGTTCTGTAGGAAAAAGCGAAACTGCTTTGGATTTGGTTACTAGAGGTCACAGACTTGTTGCAGATGATGTGGTTGAAATTAGAAAAATCGAAAAAGGATTGTTGGCACAAGCTCCTCTTAATATCAGACACTATTTGGAAGTTAGGGGTCTAGGAATTTTAGACATTCAAAGATTATACGGTACTGGTTCAGTAAGATTAACAACGTTTATCGATTTGGTTATAAAGCTAGAAAAATGGCAAGACGATAAAGAATACGACAGAATTGGACTTGACGATCACACTACAGAAATTTTGGGAGTTGAACTTCCATATCTTGAAGTTCCTGTAAAACCAGGTAGAAATATCGCAATGATTGTAGAAGTTGCAGTTAGAAATCAAAGACAAAAACTTTTGGGTTATAATGCTGCACAAGAGTTAAATAATAAGTTAATTGCAAACATGAAAAAAGATACTGAGGAGCATAGAAAGCAGTTAAAAAATAACAAAAAATAATTTCACAATAAAATTTTTTGATGAAGTTTGTTATTCTTGCAATGAAAAAATTATTGAGTTATAATAACTCATAGAGCGGAGTTTGTCCGTTTTGATTTAAACAATTTATTTATTTATATATAGGGGGTTAAATAAATGGCAAAACACATGAAAACCATGGATGGAAATACAGCCGCTGCTCACGTAGCTTATGCATTTTCAGATGTGGCAACTATTTATCCAATTACTCCATCATCACCAATGCCTGAAGCAATTGATGTTTGGGCAGCAGATGGACGTAAGAACTTATTCGGTGAAACTGTACAAGTAACTGAATTACAATCAGAAGGTGGAGCAGCTGGTTCAGTACACGGGGCTTTAGTTGCAGGGGCTTTGGCATCTACATTCACAGCATCACAAGGTTTATTGTTGATGGTTCCAAATATGTACAAGATTGCCGGAGAAAACTTACCTGGCGTATTCCACGTATCAGCAAGAGCTTTGGCATCACATGCACTTAGCATTTTTGGTGACCACCAAGACGTTATGGCAGCAAGACAAACTGGTTTTGCATTGTTATGCTCAGGTTCAGTACAAGAAGTTATGGATTTAGCAGCAGTAGCTCACCTTTCTTCTATCAAAGGTAAAGTTCCATTCTTACATTTCTTCGACGGTTTCAGAACTAGTCACGAAATTCAAAAAATCGAAGTTATGGACTACGAAGATTTGGCAAAAATCGTTGATTGGGAAGCTATTGATGAATTCAGAAGAAACGCATTAAATCCAGAAAACCCTAAGACTATGGGTACAGCTGAAAATCCAGACGTTTATTTCCAAGGTATGGAAGCATCTAATACATACTATGAAGATATCGTTGGTATTACTGAAGGCTATATCAATGAAATTAACAAGATTACAGGCAGAAACTACGGATTATTCAACTACTATGGTGCTGAAGATGCTGAAAATATTATAGTAGCTATGGGTTCAGTAACTGAAACTATTGAAGAAACTGTTGATTATTTAGTTTCTAAGGGAGAAAAAGTCGGAGTATTAAAAGTTCACTTATACAGACCATTCTCTAAAGAACATTTCTTAAATGCTATTCCAAAAACAGTTAAGAAAATCGCAGTTTTAGACAGAACTAAAGAAAAAGGTTCATTGGGAGAACCTCTATATCTTGATGTTAGAGATTGTTTCTATGATCATGAAAATAAACCAGTTATCGTTGGTGGTATCTACGGTTTAGGTTCAAAAGATACAACTCCAACTCACATTAACACAGTTTACGAAAACTTAAAACAAGATAAACCAAGAACACAATTTACTATCGGTATAGTAGATGATGTTACTCATAGATCATTAGAAGTAAAAGATGTTATCAACACTTCACCTGAAGGAACTATCAGATGTAAATTCTGGGGATTCGGTTCTGACGGTACAGTAGGCGCTAACAAATCAGCTATCAAAATCATAGGTGATGGTACTGACATGTACGCTCAAGGTTACTTCGACTATGACTCTAAAAAATCTGGTGGGGTTACAATGTCTCACTTAAGATTTGGTAACAACCCAATTCACTCAACTTACCTATTAGATGAATCAGATTTCATTTCTTGTTCAAAACAAGCTTATGTATATCAATACGATTTATTAAGAGGTTTAAGAAAAGGTGGTACATTCTTACTAAACTGTATCTGGAATGAAGAAGAATTAGATACTCACCTTCCAGGTAAATTAAAGAAATATATCGCTGAAAATGACATTAAATTCTACACAATCAACGCTTCTAAGATTGCAGCAGAAGTAGGATTAGGTGGAAGAACTAACATGATTATGCAAGCTGCATTCTTCAAATTATCTAAAGTATTACCTATAGATGAAGCTATCAAGAAATTAAAAGAATCTATAGTTGCTAACTACGGAAGAAAAGGCGAAGACATTGTAAACATGAACTACGCTGCAGTAGATCAAGGTATCGATCAACTTGTAGAAATCAAAGTTCCAGCTGAATGGAAAAACGCTGAAGAAGACGTTGAAAATGACGCTAACCTTCCAGAATTCGTAAAAGAAGTTGCAAGTGTAATGAACGCACAACAAGGTAATGATTTACCAGTATCTGCATTCAAAGACAGAGCAAACGGTGAATTCCCAATGGGAACTTCAGCTTACGAAAAGAGATGTATCGCTCTTAACGTTCCAGAATGGCAAATGGATAAATGTATCCAATGTAACCAATGTGCTTATGTATGTCCACACGCAGTTATCAGACCATTCTTATTAAACGAAGAAGACAGAAAGAACGCTCCTGAAACATTCGAAAGCAAAAAAGCAGTTGGTAAAGGATTTGAAGATTTAACATTCAGAATCCAAGTTTCACCAGCAGACTGTACAGGTTGCGGTAACTGTGCTGATGTATGTCCAGCAAAAGAAAAAGCATTAATCATGAAACCTTTCGAAGAACAACATCTTGCACAAAAAGATAACTGGACTTACGCTGTAGAAAAAGTTGGATACAAAGAAGACTTAATGCCAGCAGAAAAAACAGTTAAAGGTTCACAATTCCAACAACCATTATTTGAATTCTCTGGAGCTTGTGCTGGTTGTGGAGAAACTCCATACGCTAAATTAATCACTCAATTATACGGTGATAGAATGCTTATAGCTAACGCTACAGGTTGTTCATCAATTTGGGGTGCAAGTGCTCCTTCAACTCCTTACTGCACAAACGCTGAAGGTAAAGGACCAGCTTGGGCTAACTCATTATTCGAAGATAACGCTGAATACGGATATGGTATGCACTTAGCTATCAAGAAAATCAGATTACAATTAAAAGAAAAAATGCAAGCATTCTTAGACTTGAACATTGAAAGTCCATTGAATGCACCATTCAAGAAATTTGTTGAAAACATGGACGATGTTGCTACATCTAAAGCATGTGCAGCAGAAATCTTACAACACTTAGATGATGACACTAATAACGCAGAAGCTGAAGAATTATTGAAATATATAAGAACAGACAGAGACTTCTTGATTAAGAAATCTGTATGGATCTTCGGTGGAGACGGTTGGGCTTACGATATCGGATACGGCGGATTGGATCACGTATTAGCATCAGGTGAAAACATCAACGTTATGGTATTCGATACAGAAGTTTACTCAAACACTGGTGGACAAGCTTCTAAATCAACTCCAACAGCTGCTGTAGCACAATTTGCCGCAAGTGGTAAGAAAGTTAGAAAGAAAGATTTAGGTTTGATGGCATCAACTTACGGATACGTATACGTAGCACAAATCGCTATGGGTGCTAACCAAAATCAAACATTAAAAGCTATTAGAGAAGCTGAAGAATATGATGGACCATCATTAATCATCGCTTACTCACCATGTATCAACCACGGTATTAAAGCTGGTATGGGTAAGAGCCAACGTCAAGAAAAATTAGCTGTAGAAGCTGGTTATTGGCACTTATACAGATTCGATCCAACTCTTGCAGAAGAAGGAAAGAATCCATTCCAATTAGACTCTAAAGAACCAACTGGATCATTCCAAGACTTCATCAGAGGAGAAGTAAGATACTTGTCATTACAAAAATCATTCCCTGAACAAGCTGAAGAATTATTCCAAGAAGCTGAAAGAGATGCTAAGGAAAGATACAACACTTACAAGAGAATGGCAGAAATGGATTATTCTAACTCAGTAGAAGATTCACAAGAACCTCAAGAAAATCTTGAAAAAGAAGGCAAAAAAGTTGAATCTGTAGAAAAAGCTAAGGAAGAAGAAGGCGCAAAGAAAGAAGACGTCGTAAATCCAAATTCTACAAATAGATAATATAACAAAACACTGTGAGAGAAATCTTGCAGTGTTTTTTATTGCAAATTTTTAACAATTTGAAAAATCATTTATAGATTTTTTCTATAAATGAATTAAAACGTTATAACGTTGATATTTCAATGTTAAAACTAATAAAAAAATCAAGAAATTTTCTAATTCATTTAAAATCAAATGAAATTGGTAGGATTTATAGAAAGTTTCAATAAATGAAGAATTTTTAACAATATTTCTGGTCTTATTAGAGAATTGGTGATATCATATAATTGAAATATAAACTTTAGGAGGGTTTTATGAATTTTTACGAAGAGTCAAGAAAATTTGCATTGGAACACATCGAACCATATGCAAAAAGCTCAGATGAAGAAGGTAGATTTCCTGTAGAATCATTTGAAGAAATGGGAAAAGCTGGCTACTTCAAATTACTTATCCCAGAAGAAATGGGTGGTTTAGGAAAAACTGCTATTGAACACCAACAAGCTGTTTTAGCATTTGCTGAAAGCAACCCAACTGCTGGTCTTTGCTACATGATGCACAACGTAGCTTTAATGACTGTTCTTACTAATGGTAACGAAGAATTGAAGAAAAAAGTTGTTAAAGATATAGTTGAAAACAACAAATTCATGGCTTTAGCATATTCTGAATTCGGAACTGGTACTCACTTCTATATTCCAGAAATCAAAGTAACTAAAGACGGTGGAAAATTTGTTTTCAACGGAACAAAATCAATGGTAACAAGCGCAACTCATGCAAGTTATTACTTAATTTTAACTCCATCAACTGAAAAAGAAGGAGACATCAACAACTGGTTAGTTCCATTGGAATCTGAAGGATTAGAATTCAAGATGAGCCACTGGAAAGGTATTGGTATGAAAGGTAACGTTTCATGTCCAATGACTATGACAGATGTTAAATTAGACGAAGTTAACAGAATCGGTGAAGAAGGTTCAGGTGTTGACCAAGTATTTAACGTTGTAGCTCCATACTTCATTTTAGGTTTAGCAAGTGTATACACTGGATTAAACTTGAGATTATCAAAAGTTACAAATGATTACGCATTGAAGAGAAAATATCCATCAGGACAATGTTTAGCTAATATTGAAACAGTTCAATTACATTTAGCTAAGATTTACGCTAACGGAATGAGCGCAAAAGCTCTTACAGAATTAGCAGCAAGATCTTTAGTTGACGGCGAAGCTGATGCAGTATGCAAGATTATCGCAGCAAGAGTTTGCGCTATCGAAAATGCTATCGAATCTTCAACTTATGCTATGAGAGTTGGCGGTGGAAAGACTTACAACTGTGCATCTGAAATCCAAAGATTGATGAGAGATGCTTACGCTGGACAAATCATGGCTCCATCACTAGACGTTCTTAACGTTTGGTTAGGAAAAGCTATAACAGGTCAACCACTATTATAGGAGGTATAATGGGAATTTACGAACAAGCAAAAGAATTTGCAAAAAAATATTTAGAAGAAGAAGGAAAAAAATCTGACAAGGATTGCA
This sequence comes from Finegoldia magna ATCC 53516, assembly GCF_000159695.1. NCBI lineage: Bacteria > Bacillati > Bacillota > Tissierellia > Tissierellales > Peptoniphilaceae > Finegoldia > Finegoldia magna. The sequence goes on along the minus strand of NZ_CM000955.1, from coordinate 758,597 downwards.
CTTTCCCAAAAGAAGCATTTGAAAAAATGGGAGAAGAAGGATTTTTAAAACTTTTGATTCCTGAAGAAATGGGTGGACTTGGCAAAGGAGCAAAAGAACACCAAGAAGTTACAATGGCATTTGCTGAATACAATCCATCTGCAGCATTATGCTATATGATGCATAATGTTGGAATCAGTGGAGTGTTGGATTATGGTCAAAAAACTTTAATTGATAAAATAGTAAAAGATGTCGTTGAAAATAATAAATTTATGGCGTTGGCTGATTCAGAATTTGGTAGTGGAACACATTTTGGTAATCCAGAAATGACTTGTACTAAAAATGGAGATGACTATGTGTTCAAGGGAACTAAATCAATGGTAACAAGTGCAACTTATGCAAGTTATTATCAATATAACAGTAAATCAGCTGAATTTGAAGGTAAAACGACATATTGGGTTGTTCCATTGGAATCTGAAGGTTTGAGTTTCAATATGGAATATTGGGATGGAGTTGGAATGAGAGGAAATGTTTCTTGTCCAATGAAATTTGACAATGTTAAGTTGACATCCGATTACAGATTAGGCGAAGAAGGCGGAGCAGATGAAGTCGCAAGTGTTGTAACAAAGATGTTTTTACTTGGACTTGCTAGTGTATATGCTGGTTTAAATATTAGAATATCAAACATTACTAATAAATACGCTACAAGTAGAAAATATCCAAATGGAAAATGCTTAGCAGATATTGAAATTGTTCAAATGTATTTGTCTAAGATATATTCAATGGCACAAAGTGCAAGAACACTATCAGAAGATGCAGCAGAATCTATAGTTAATAATAGCGAAGATATGCTTAAAAAAATTATTGCAGCAAGAGTGACTTCAATTGAAAATTCAATGAATTCAGCTACACTTGCAATGAGAATTGGCGGCGGAATCACTTATAATAAGAAGACTGAAATAGAAAAGTTGATGAGAGACGCTTATGCTGGACAAATTATGGCACCATCATTGGATGTTCTCCATGTAATGTTAGGTGGTATTTTAGCTACAGAAAACAAGTAAATAGGACACAAATGTCAATAAAAAGGAAGAAATTATGGATATTTACGAACAAGCAAAAGAGTTTGCTAATAAATATTTAGAAACGGCTGGAAAAAATTCAGATGTGGATTGTTCATTTCCAAAAGAAGCATTTGAAAAAATGGGAGAAGAAGGTTTTTTAAAACTTTTGGTTCCTGAAGAAATGGGTGGACTTGGTAAAGGAGCTAAAGAACACCAAAAAGTAATTATGGCTTTTGCTGAGTATAATCCGTCAGCTGCATTATGTTATATGATGCATAATGTAGCATTGAATGCTGTAATTAAATGTGGACAAAAAGATTTGTATGAAAAAGTTGTGGATGATGTAGTCAATCACAATAAGTATTTGGCATTGGCTAATTCTGAATTTGGAACAGGAACTCACTTTGGTAATCCAGAAACAACTTGCACAAAAGATGGAAATTATTTTGTATTTAACGGAACAAAGTCAATGGTAACTACTGCTACGTTTGCTAGTTATTATTTGTTCTTGAGTAAATCATGTGATTTTGAGGGTAAGACTACTTATTGGACAGTTCCTTTGGAATCTGAAGGATTGAGTTTCAATATGAAATATTGGGATGGAGTTGGAATGAGAGGAAATGTTTCATGTCCAATGAAACTCGAAGGTGTTAAGTTAACAGACATGAATAGATTAGGAGTGGAAGGAGAAGGTCCTGAAGTTTCTAAAATAGTTACTAAGTTTTTCTTATTAGGTCTAGCTAGTGTATATTCTGGCTTAAATATTAGATTATCAAAAATCACAACAAATCATGCAAAAAACAGAAAGTATCCAGATGGAAGATGTTTAGCAGATATAGAAATTGTTCAAATGTATCTATCCAAGATATATTCGAAAGCACAAAGTTCAAGAACATTAGCAGAAGATGCAGCCGAAGCATTAGATGGAAATGATGAAGATGCTTTACAAAAAATCATAGCTTCCAGAGTTATTGCAATTGAACATGCGATGGAATCCTCAACTCTTGCAATGAGAGTCGGTGGAGGAATTAGTTACAATAGAAAAACTGAAATTGAAAAGTTGATGAGAGATGCTTACGCTGGACAAATCATGGCACCATCTTTAGATGTGTTGCATGTTATGTTAGGACAATCTTTATCAAGTAAATAAAATAGGAGGAATTAAATGAAAAAATTAAAAATAGGTGCAGTTATTTACGCTCCAAGAGTTACAGTAATATGGGAAATGATTGAAGAATTTTTCAAGGAAAATGGAGCTGAAATCGAAGGAGTATTCTTCAAAGACTACAAACTACAAGTAGATGCTTTAATGAGTGGAGAAATTGATGGAGCATGGAATTCCCCATTAGCACATTTAGACGCTCACTTGAGATCTGAAGGAAAAGATAAGATCGGATGCATGAGAGATACTGATAGAGATAAGAAGACTTATCTAGTAGTTAAAAAAGGTAGTTTTGAAAAAGTTTCTGATTTAAAAGGAAAAACAATAGGATTTGGAGCTATTGACTCTCCACAAGCAAGACTTATTCCTATAAACTATTTACACCAAAATGGTTTAGAATATGGTAAAGATTACACTGAAAAAAGATTTGATATCGGTGTTGGCTTACACGGAGATCACGTTGGTGGAGAAAAAGACAGCATGATCGCTATGGTTAATGGAGAAGTTGATGCATCATTCTGCTTAAGTACAAATTATGATGCTTGGATTAGTGATGGTACACTAGACAAAAACGAAGTTGAAGTTTTAGATAAAACTGATAACTTTGACCATTGTATATTTACATTCAATCCTGAAGTTTCTGATGAAGACATCAAAGCATTTGATGATATTATGTTCAAGATGGATTACAACAACGAAAAAGAAAAAGAAATCATGGATCTTGAAGGATTAAAACAATGGATTCCTGGTAGAAGAGAGGGTTTCAAACAAATTACAGAAGCTAATGAATATTTAGGAAATTTCTTAAAGGGATTCAATAGTGAACAATAAATTATTCAATACCTCTTTGATAGGGTCTATGCCAAGAGGGGACGAAATAATGAAAGCTCGTAGGATGTTAAAGGCTAATATGATTAGCCTTTCTGACTACGAACAAATGGTGTACGATAAGACCAAAGAAGTTGTACAATTACAAGAAGATTTGGACATAGATGTAATCACAAGTGGAGAAATAGAAAGAGACAATTACGTATCTTTTATTTCTGAAAAACTTGGTGGCGTAACTCAAATGAGCATGGCTGAAATGCTGGATTATGTCGATGATAAAAGAGAATTCGAAAATATTTTGACGACATTAGATGTTCCTGCAACATCTATTAAAAACGCTATTTGTACTGGCAAATTGGAATACAAAGGTGACATTGTATCAGAAGAATTAAAGCTTTTGAAATCATTGACTGATAAACCTGTAAAGATTACAATGCCTGGTCCTTATTTGGTTACAAGAAGTATGTGGCTAGCAAATGTTAGTTCCAAATACTACGACAGTAAGGAAGATTTGGGAGAAGATGTAATCGACATTTACAAAAAAGAAATCAAAAATCTTCAAGAAATCGGAGTAGACGTAATTCAATTCGATGAACCAGTTCTTACAGAAATTGTGTTCACTGAAGGAAGACCTAGAACTTTCATGTGTGCATCATTGTCTACAAGAAAAGATCCAACTGAAGAGTTAAAGTTTGCCACACATTTGATAAAAAGCGTTATGGATAGTGTCGATAGAGACAAATCTATCTGTTCACTTCACGTGTGTCGTGGTAATTGGAGTAAAAACGAAAGTATTTTATTGACAGGACCTTATACTCCGCTTTTGGATTTGTTCGCAGATATTCATGCAGATTTGTTGGCGTTAGAATTTTCAACACCAAGAGCTGGAGAATTGAAAGCATTACTAGCAGATGAAAGAATCAACAACAAAATGATTTTGGGACTTGGAGTGTTAAATCCTAGATTGGATGACAAGGAAGACACAGAAGGAATTTACAAAAGAGCCAAGGAAGCTCTAACATTTATCGACAAGGATAAATTGTGGCTAAACCCAGACTGTGGATTTGCTACATTCTCCAATAGACCAGTAAATGAGTACGACCACATAAGAGAAAAAATACAATCTATGATTGATGCTAGAAATAAATTGAGGAAAGAATATGAATGATGACATAAATTCATTCCAAAAAAATTTCAGGGCTATTGTATCCAATGATTTGGTCAAAGTTTACAACGAAAAATCATGTATTCCTGTGGACTCATCTATTTCTTTTGACTCAGAAAAAGAAGAATTCACATCAATTGATTTCTTCGTAAGCTCCATCGTTTCAGAGCTGATTTTGACTATGATGAGAGTTGCGAAGAAAAGAAATACTATATTGCAAGATATCGAAGCTAAGGTGAACTTAGATATCGACAATCCAATGTATCTGTTAAATGTTATTGGCTTTGAAGATAAGAGTATTATCAACAAAATCAACATCGACATTTATTTCTTCTCTTTTTATGAAGGAGAAGAACTACAAGAGTTTTTGGATGAAGTTCTGGATAGAACTTTAATTTACAATTCTATAAAAGATTTGGTAAATGTTAATTTTAAAACTGTTTTATAACTTGTAAATTATTTTATTTGTGGTATAATATTAGAAAATATTTAAAAATATTAAATTCAATAGATAAGATAGTAGTATAAATGAAACTTCAAGAGAGGAAATGGGTGGTGCGAATTTCTAAGCGAAGTTTATATGAATGGGGTTATCTGAATTTTGAACGAAGCTTAGTAGTTCAAAAAGTGATTCTCACTTTACAGGGATAGGATATGGAAGTATCTGAAAGAGATGTGTGCATTTTTGCACATAAATTAGGATGGTAACGCGAGTTTTGACACTTGTTCCTTTTGGGAACAGGTGTTTTTTTATTATAAAGGCAGGTGAGTGTAATGAAATGAACTTATAAAATGAATTTGAGAGAAAAAAATATTATGAAAAAGAGAGGAAGATATTATGGATTCAAAAAAATTAACAGTAAGTTCGATATTTTTAAGTGTAGGATTATTGCTACATTACGTTACACCTGCGTTGTTTATGGGAGTTAAGCCAGATTTTTTATTGGTAATGATGTTTTTGGGAATATTATTCATGGATAATGTAAAAGAAGCTTTTGTGTTGAGTTTGTTTGCGGGAGGACTTGCAGCTTTTACAACAAGTTTTCCAATGGGACAACTTCCAAATATAATCGACAAATTAGTTTCTGGAATTATCGTGTTTTATTTGTTCAAATTCATGGGCAAAAACAGCAAAAAATCTAATTTGATATTCGCTTTAGGAACCGTGATAAGTGGATTTGTATTTTTATCTCTTGCAATTCCAATGGGAATGGGTACAGAAAATTTTAAAGAGTTACTACCATCAATGTTTGTCGCAGTGTGTTTGCCAACTTCAGTTTTGAACACAATTGTGGGAATTTTCTTCAAAAAAATAATTTATCGCACAAATTACGTTAAAATCAACGCTCAATAATGATATTTGTCTAAAATTAGTATATACTAGTAATATAGATAAAAATGAGGTGATTTTATGAAATACGCAGAAGAAGGCGTGCAATATCATTTGAATATTAAAAGTGGAGATGTTGGAAAGTATGTAATCTTACCAGGAGATCCAAAAAGATGCGAAAAAATCGCAAAATATTTTGACGATGCAAAGCTAGTAGCAGATCATAGAGAATATGTAACATACACTGGAACTATAAATGGAGAAAAAGTTTCCGTAACAAGTACTGGAATCGGTGGTCCTTCTGCAGCAATTGCAATGGAAGAGCTTGTCAAAGCAGGAGCAGATACTTTTATAAGAGTTGGAACTTGTGGAGGAATTCAAGAAGATGTGAAAAGTTCTGATGTAGTTATAGCAAATTCTGCGATAAGAGCTGAAGGTACTACGAAGGAATACGCTCCGATAGAATTTCCAGCAGTTGCAAACTTAGATGTGACAAATTCTTTGGTAAAAGCTTCAAAAGATTTGGGACATAATTACCATGTTGGAGTTGTTCAATGCAAGGACAGCTTCTACGGACAACACGAACCAGAAAAAATGCCCGTGTCATACGATTTATTGAATAAATGGGAAGCTTGGAAAAGGCTTGGCACATTGGCAAGTGAGATGGAATCAGCAGCCTTATTTGTGGTTGCAAGTTATCTTCGCGTTAGATGTGGATCTTGCTTTTTGGTTGTGGCAAACCAAGAACGTGAGAAGAAACACTTGGATAATCCTGTGTGTCACGACACTGATGTAGCCATTAAAGTTGCAATCGAAGCAATCAAAAATTTGATAGAGGAAGATAAACAAAAATAAATTTGAAAATTTAATTTTAAAATTTTGACAAATTGTATATAGGGTGATATAATAAAAACAGTTAATAACGTTTTCATTTTATCCATTAACAATGGGTATCTCCTTATGTTGAAAAACAAAACTAGGCCATGTGACCTAGTTTTGTTTTTTTAATTCATCTTGAAGTTTTTCTAATTGTTCATAAATTTCATTATCTATAGTAACAATATTTTCGGTAGATTGTTTTCTTTTTCTTAGCTTAGATCTTTTGAGGTTTTCTTTTAAAGTAAGATAATTTTTCCAAAGTTCATTGGCACTAATTCTGATACCTCCACGCGATAAAATAATTCTTTGGATCATTCCATCGTTACTAGCCACATACATTTTGTCGTGCTTTTTCATATCGTTGACTTTTCTTTCAATGTATCGGTCAGCAGATTCGTGTTCCTTTGTATAAACAACCGTCAAATTATCGCGTTTTTCTTCGATGCTCATTCCACCTTTTACAAGGTATGCATCAAAAACCACATAAACTTGTTCGCCGCTTAGATTTTGATATTCTTTCATTATATCAATGAGCTCTTCACGGGCACTATCCAAGTCCACGTCATTTGATAATTTGTACAAATTCGGCCAAGCGTTAATTATATTATAACCATCGACATAAAGATAAATTTGCTTATTTTTCATACCTTTGGCGTATGATTTCGTAAATTAGAATACTCGCAGCATTTGATGCATTGAGTGATTCTGTTTTTCCATACATTGGGATTTTAATTAACTGATCACAGTTTTCTCTGACTAATCTCGAAATACCCTTGCCCTCATTTCCTATTACAAGACCAATAGGTCCCTTCAAGTTAGCCTGTGTGTGAGTTTGTGAAGCTTCTCCACAGGCTCCGTAAATCCAAATGTTATGTTCTTTTAAATAATTAATTGTCGTGGTTATATTGGTTACACGTGCGATTTTGATATTAAAAACAGCTCCTGCACTTGTTTTAATTGCAGTTGCATTTACCTCACATGCGCGGTGTTTTGGAATTATAACTCCGTGGCATCCAGCAACTTCTGCAGTCCTGATGATGGATCCCAAATTGTGAGGATCTGTGATTTCGTCCAAAATTATCAAAAATGGATCTTCATTTATTTTTTTGGCGTAAATTATCATTTCATCAACGCTTGAATAACCAAAACTTGGCATTTTTGCCATAACGCCTTGATGAGCAGTGTTTTCTGCGAATTTTTCGATGTATTTTTTATCGACGTATTCGACTCTAATTCCCATATCGTAAGCTTTTTTTTCTATTTTTTTAATAAATCCTTTTAATTCGCCTTTTTGTATGTATATATTGGTTACTCCCATATCCATTTCCAAAGCTTCCATAACAGGATTTCTACCGACTAAATATTGCATTTATTCTCCTTATTCTTATCATTTTAATGTTATAATCTTATTAGATTATACAATATAAAGCAATTTCTTACAATTAATAGGGGGAACAAATGGGAAACGAAATAATGATGCAAGCTTTTGAATGGTACTTGCCAGACGATGGAAATTATTATAAAAATTTGACGAAAGAAGCGAAGAATTTAAAAGAAAAAGGGATTGATTCGTTGTGGCTTGCTCCAATGTTTAAAGCGACAGGGACAAATGATGTTGGCTATGGTGTGTATGATTTGTACGATTTGGGAGAATTTGATCAGAAAGGATCTGTTCGTACAAAATACGGAACTGTAGAAGAATTGAAAAAATTAATCGAAGTTTTGCACGAAAATGATATAAAAGTTTACGCAGATGTTGTTTTAAATCATAAAGCTGGAGCAGATTTCTCAGAAACTTTTCAGGCTTATGAAGTGGATTCTAACGACAGGACGAAAAGAATTACTGATGCTTATGATATTGAGGGATGGACTGGCTTTGATTTCAAGGGTAGAAATGGAAAATATTCTGAGTTCGTGTGGCATTTTCAACATTTCAATGGAGTTGACTTTGACAATAAACAACAAAAGAAAGGAATTTTTGAAATCGCTGGAGAAAACAAAGGATTTAGCGAGAATGTTTCCAACGAAAAAGGGAATTTCGATTATTTGATGTTTGCAGATATTGACCACAAAAATCCTGATGTTAAAGCTGAGCTTTTTAGGTGGGGAGAATGGTTTGTGAATTATGTTAATGTGGACGGCTTCAGATACGACGCGCTTAAACACATTGACGATGAATTTATAATTGATTTCACAAAGCATATACAAAAAGTTGCAAATCGTGATTTTTATTTTTTCGGTGAATATTGGTTACAAGATAAGGACAACACTAACCATTATTTATACGATACGAAATACGATGTGGATTTGTTCGATGTGGCACTTCATTTTAATATGTATTCTGCATCGAAAATGGGCGATAAATTTGATATGAGAAAAATTTTCGACAATACTTTGGTAAAAGAACATCCCACAATTGCGGTTACATTCGTGGATAATCACGACAGCGAACCTGGTCAGTCGTTGGAATCATTTGTAGAGCCTTGGTTCAAAAAAATTGCGTACGGTTTGATTCTACTTAGAAAAGACGGATATCCTTGCGTGTTTTACGGTGATTATTGTAAAATAGGTGGAGAATTTAATATCGAAGGGCAAAAGGATATTATAGATAATTTGATGTACATCAGAAAACATTACGCATTTGGAGAGCAAACAGATTATATGGAAAGTGAAAATTTGATAGGTTGGATTAGACACGGAGATGATTTTCACAATCCAATGGCTGTTGTAATCAGCACTGGCGACATCAATACTTTGAGAATGAATGTAGGAAAGGAAAATGCAGGTAAAAAGTATACGGAAATCACTGGAACAAATTCTAATGAAATTGTAATCGATGATGAAGGATTCGGGGATTTTGAAGTGGGAGCTGGAACTTTGAGCTGTTGGGTATGTAATGAGTAAATTTTATGCGGTAAAAATTGGGAGAAATCCTGGAATATACAATAGTTGGGCAGATTGTCAACAACAAGTAAATGGTTTTAAGGGAGCGATTTTCAAATCTTTTAAGACAAAAGAAGAGGCAGATAATTTCATAAATGGCGAAGATAATAAAAAAGTAGCGTCAATTGATAATTTAAATGAAAATGAATGCGTGGCGTATGTAGATGGATCATTTAAGAAAGATACGGGAGAATATAGTTTTGGTTGTGTGCTGTTTCACAATGGTAAAATCGACAAATTCAATCAAAAATTTCCTCAATCAGAATTTTCAACTCACAGAAATGTATCTGGAGAAGTAAGTGGGTCGGTATTTGCAATTAAAAAAGCCGTAGAACTTAAAATGGACAAAATCACGATTTTTTATGATTATCAAGGAATCGAAAGCTGGGCTAATGGAGACTGGAAAACAAACAACAATCTAACTAAAAGCTACAAGAAATTTATCGATGAAATAAAACCTCAAATCGACATTAATTTCGTAAAAGTCAAAGGTCACTCCAACGATACTTATAACGATATGGCTGATGAATTGGCGAAACAAGCGTTGGGAATAGGGAAATAATAAAGTATTTAAAAAAATTAAAGTAGATTACATTTTTGCGCAAATTTATGTATTCAGATGTTCGTGCAAAAATGATTTTCTACTTTTTGTTTATGTTATTGTAATTATCAATTTTCCCATAAGAAAACTCTCACGAATATCGTGAGAGCAAATTATTTGAATATTATCATAAGTTGTGTAATTTTTCTTTTATCAACATTAACTACGACGAATTTCAAATTTTCAAATTCAACCTCATCTTTTGATTTTGGCATTCTGTCCAATAATTCTATGACAAATCCACCTATTGAATCGAATTTGTCACTTTGAATGTCAAGGTCAAACCTTTCATTTACTTCATCGATTCTCATTTCAGGGTCGACTAAGTATTCGTTTTCGCTAATTTTAGTTACTTCTTTTTCATTATCGTATTCATCGTCGATTTCTCCGACAAGCTCTTCTAAAATATCTTCCATCGTTACAATGCCACTAGTTCCACCGTACTCATCGATAATGATACTGATGGAAATATTTTTTGCTCGCATTTGTTTGAACAAATCTACGACTGGAATGTATTCATAAGCATAGAATGCTGGTTTCAGTATATCTCTGATTTTAAAATCGCGGTCATCTTCGATGATTTTGTGTGCTAATTCTTTTATGTGAAGAACGCCTATGATATCGTCGATGCTGTCCTCATAAACTGGAATTCTAGAATAAGTAATATTTTTGATGATTTCCTTCAAATCGCTCTCTGCATCTTCAATATCCACTGAAGCCATGCTAGTTCTTGGGGTCATAATATCAACTGCTAAAGTTTCCTTTAACTCCAACGCATTTATCATGATTTCAGTTTCTTGATTTTTCAGTACGCCTTCTTCTTCACTAACTTCCACCAAAGTTTTTAATTCTTCTTCAGTCAATGTCGAACTATCTTCGTCTTCTCCAACAAAAAGTTTGATTACCAAACGAGTTAAGAGGTTTAATACTTTTACAATTGGTTTGAAAACTAAAGTAAGAAAATAAATAAACCTAGAAAATTTTAACGCTACGGATTTGTTTTTATATTGTGCAATTGTTTTCGGTATAACTTCACCAAAAATCAACACAAATACAGTCATTACAACTGTCGATATCAAAGCTCCGTTTTGATGAAAAATATTTGTGAATAAAATTGTAGCTATAGAACTCGCTGCGATGTTTACAATATTGTTACCAATCAAAATAGTAGATATGGTAGTTTGCATATTATCGTGCAATTTCTTTAGCAAATGTGCATTTTTGTTATCCTTTTGGTCTAATTGTCGAACTTTTATTTTGCTTACAGATGTTATCGCCGTTTCACTTGATGAAAACACAGCGGACATTGTAACCAAGAACACCAACGCAATTATTTGCGAGACACTCGAACTGTCCATTACATCACTCTCCAAACATATCGTAACATATAAAAATATAGTTGTAAATAAATTGTTTTGACAAAATTTTTAAATAAAAAACATAACGATTGAGAAAACTAAAAATAATTTAACAACAAACAAATCCCACAATATGGTATACTATAGATGTAGATAATACAGTAAAAAAGAAACGGTGATGAAAATGGATTTAAAAGAAAAAATTAGAGTTATAGACGGATTTCCAAAAGAAGGAATCTCGTTCAAAGATATTACTACATTGTTAAACGACAAAGATGCCTACAAACACGCAGTAGACCTTATGGTAGAAGATTTAAAAGACAAAGGAATAACTGTGATTGCAGCTCCAGAAGCTAGAGGATTTTTGTTCGGCTCAGCTGTAGCGTATGCTCTTGGAGTAAGATTTGTTCCTGTAAGAAAACCAGGCAAACTTCCTGGAGAAGTGTCAGAGTATTCTTATGATTTGGAATATGGTACTGACAAATTAGAAGTACACAAAGATGCAATCCAAAAAGGCGACAAAGTTGCAATCGTTGACGACTTGTTGGCAACAGGTGGAACTGTAAATGCAGTAGCTAAGTTAGTTGAAAAAAACGGTGGCGAAATCACTGCGATGGAATTTTTGATTGAACTTACTGAACTTGGCGGAAGAGATGTCAACAAAAAATATTACATCAACACTTTAGTACAATACGATATCTAAATTTTATCCACATGTCATGCATGTGGATTTTTGATTTGATGACTTTAGTCAGTTGAGTTCGCTTGCGAACGAAACAATAAACTACCCGCTATGCGGGTAGGCGTTCTTAGGTTATACCAAAAAAATCACCAAGTATTATAATAGAGTTGTTCAGACCTAAAATAATAAGAGGTGATTTTATGGCAAATAAAACTAATTCATTGTCTCACACAAAATGGATGTGCAAGTATCACATAGTCTTCACTCCAAAGTATAGACGAAAAGTGATATTTTATCAATATAGAGAAAGTCTCATAGAAATATTCAAATTACTTTGTAAATACAAAGGAGTAGAAATAATAGAAGGGCATATGATGCCAGATCATGTACACATGTTAGTAAGCATTCCATCCAAAATATCAGTATCAAGTTTTATGGGATATTTAAAAGGGAAAAGTGCTCTAATGATGTTTGACAGACATGCGAATTTAAAATACAAATTTGGCAATCGTCATTTTTGGGCAGAAGGATATTATGTGAGCACAGTGGGATTGAATGAAAAGACAATAGCAAAATATATAAGAGAACAAGAGCAACATGATATAGCACTTGATAAATTGAGTGTAAAAGAATATACAGATCCGTTTATGAAATAGAAATTAAAAATCCCTTTCAGAGATAGGCTAAAGTGGCAAAAACAGTTAGGTTTGAACGGAGTGAAAACCAGCGCCTTGAGACGCTGGTTGGTATCACTCGGGCTTATAGCCCTTGAACAAACCACCCGTTTTACGGGTGGTCATGATTGCAAAAAAAGCACAACCAAATTTTTATGGTTGTGCTGAATTAATTATTTGCTTTGCATTAATAAATTGTATTTTATATCCCACAATTTTTGAGACAAATCCACGTGGAACAAATGAGGATGTTCAAATCTTTTTACTTCTTCCCATTGTTCAGCAATTTGTTCATTCTTTCTTTCAATTATTTTATCTAATGTTGGAAGGTCGTACACCAATTCTCCCTTGTCGAACACTCTAACCAACAATTCTTTTGTTGTGAAGTTAGTTAATGTTTTTCTCTTCCAAGTGTGAATAGGGTGGAATATTTCCAAATCTTTTGATTCGTCGATTTTTTCATCGTGAAGAGTTATCAAATCGGCTTCTGCTTTGCCTGAATCTTTGTCGTAAATTCTGTAAACTGTTTTGAATGCAGGAGTTGTAATTTTTTCGATATTTTCACTGATTTTAATCTTAGGAATGATTTCTCCGTTAGGTTTTTCAACCGCACATAATTTGTACACGCCACCTAAAACTGGATCTGATTTTGCAGTGATTAATCTTTCTCCAACTCCAAATCCATCTAGTTTTGCTCCTTGTTCAATCAAATCAGAGATTGTGTATTCATCAAGAGAATTACTTGCCATGATTTGACAGTTTTCATATCCTGCATCATCCAACATTTTACGCGCTTGTTTTGACAAATAAGCAAGGTCACCACTGTCAATTCTGATAGACATATTTTTAATTCCACGAGGTTTCAAAACTTCGTCGAAAACTTTTATCGCATTTGGGACACCGGATTTTAAAACGTTGTAAGTGTCCACTAAAAGTGAACAAGAATTTGGGAAAATTTCGGCATATTTTTTGAATGCTTCGTATTCTGAATCAAACATCATAATCCATGAATGGGCCATTGTACCAAAAGCAGGAACATCGTAAGTGATATCTGTCAAAGTATTGCTTGTAGCAGTAGCACCGCCTATGAAAGCAGCTCTTGCACCAAGAACTGTAGCATCAACACCTTGTGCACGTCTTGCGCCAAATTCCATCACAACTCTTCCTTCAGCTGCGTGAACTATTCTATTCGTCTTAGTCGCAATCAATGATTGATGATTGATTGACAAAAGTGCAAAAGTTTCTATCAATTGTGCTTGTGGAGCAGGTCCACGAACTATCATCAAAGGTTCATTAGGAAATGCAACCGAACCTTCAGGCATTGCCCACACATCGCATTCAAATTTGAAATTTCTAAGATAATCTAAGAATTTTTCGCTGAACATATTCTTGCTCTTGAAATATTCGATGTCTTTTTCGTCAAACTTCAAATTTTGAATATATTTTACAACTTCTTCTAATCCCGCAACGATAACAAATCCTCCGTTATCAGGAATTCTTCTAAAATACAAATCAAAATAAGCATACTCATCTTCCATATTATTTTCCAAATATCCATTCATCATTGTAAATTCGTAGAAATCAGATAACATGCTTAAATTTTCATAATTTTTCCAATCCATAATCTGCCTCCATATTTTATTATGAATATTATAATCCAAATCCAAATCCTTGACAAAGTATTTTAAATATTATACAATAACCATACCACCAGTAGGGGGGGGTAGAAAGGAGAAAAAAAGGAGAAAAAATGGAAGAAATAAAATTAAAAATACAAGGCATGAGCTGTGAATCATGTGCGGCTAGAATAGAAAAAGTTTTAAGTAAATACGAATACATCGACACAGTTAACGTGAACTTACTTCAAGAATACGCATATTTGAAATTAAAAGAAGGATACGATATAGAAACTATCGTAGGCAAAATAAAAAAAGCAGGGTATGATGTTCCGGTAAAGACATCGAAGTTTGATATCGAAGGAATGAGCTGTCAGTCATGTGCATCTAGAATTGAAAAAGTTTTGAACAAAAATAATTTCAAAGATGTTAACGTGAATTTGTTGCAAAACTCACTTACGGTTAGTTTTTATGAAGGATACAAGACTAATTCTGAAGTAAAAAGATTAGTTGACAAAGCAGGATATTCTGCAGAAATAAAAACAGACAATAAAATAGCTAACGAAAAAAATATTACTGAATACGAAAAATTGAAACGTGATTTTATAATTTCTGCGATTTTTTCAATTCCTTTATTTTCAGCGATGTTTTTTCACATGGCTGGAGTTCACACGATTTTAAGTAATGGATATTTTCAATGGGCGTTGGCAACTGTGGTTCAATTCTACATTGGAAGAAGATATTATGTGAATGCATACAAATCATTGAGAGGCGGAGGAGCAAACATGGATGTTCTAATAGCATTGGGAACAAGTGCTGCCTACTTCTACTCGATTTATCACGTATTAATAGGATCTGACCAATTGTATTTTGAATCGTCTGCTGTTGTTATCACTTTGATTTTACTCGGAAAAGTTTTCGAAAAAAGAGCGAAGACTAGAACTACTGATGCTATAAGTAAATTAATGGGACTCCAAGCGAAAAAAGCGAACGTAATTAAAAATGGTGAGACGATTGAAACGGATATTGAGGATGTTATGGTTGGAGATAAAATCCTCGTAAAACCAGGAGAGAAAATCGCTGTTGATGGGATTATAATTGAAGGAAGCTCATCGATTGATGAATCTATGATTACTGGAGAATCGATGCCTGTACAAAAACAAGTTGGAGATGAATGCATTGGCTCTACGATTAATAAAAATGGATCATTTGTATTTGAAGCGAAAAAAATTGGCGAAGATACAGTTCTAAGTCAAATCGTGAAATTAGTGGAAGATGCACAATCCAACAAAGCGCCAATCCAAAGACTAGCAGATAAGATTTCATCTGTTTTTGTACCCATTGTTATTGTAATCGCTGTGATTACATTCGCCATCACTTATTTTGTGACAAAACAATTCGACAAAGCGTTGTTAAATTCAGTTTCAGTTCTTGTAATAGCGTGCCCTTGTTCATTGGGACTTGCAACTCCGACAGCCATTATGGTAGGAAGTGGTAAAGGCGCAGAGCTTGGAATTTTAATAAAAAGTGCTGAAGTTTTGGAAACTGCGAACAAAATCGATGCAGTTATTTTGGATAAAACAGGAACAATAACAAATGGAAAGCCAGAAGTTGTAGATTACAAATCAGAAGATGCGGATTTCTTGAAAATTGTGTCCTCAATTGAAAAAAACTCGGAACACCCACTTGCAGATGCGGTAGTTAAAGAATACGAAAAAAATGGTTCCGATTTTTATAAAGTTGAAGATTTCGATTCAATAACTGGTAAAGGACTCTCAGCAACAATAAATGGAGATAATTACTACATTGGCAATGAAAAATTGATGAGAGACAATAATATTGATGTCGATGTAGATATTCAAAAATATCAATCTCAAGGAAATACAGTTGTTCTTGTTGGGAAAAACGACGAATTTTTCGGATATATTTTGATTGCAGATAAAATAAAAGAATCATCACCAAAAGCCGTTGCAAAATTAAAAGAAGATAATATCGATGTGTATATGATAACTGGTGATAGCGAAAATACTGCAAAACATATTGCAGAAAAAGCGAACATCGACCATGTTATTGCTGAATGTTTGCCAAAAGACAAATCAGACAAAGTATTAGAATTAAAAAACCAAGGCAAAAAAGTCGGAATGGTTGGAGATGGAATAAACGATGCTCCAGCGTTAGCGACAAGTGATGTTGGTTTTTCTATAGGAACTGGTACAGATGTTGCGATTGAAGCAAGTGACATCACAATCATAAATGGAGATTTGAATAAAGTTAACACTGCGATTAGATTAAGTCACAGAGTAATTAAAACAATAAAACAGAATTTGTTCTGGGCGTTTTTCTACAATGTTATTGGAATACCAATTGCTGCATTTGGATTTTTGAATCCAATGATAGCAGGAGCTGCAATGGCGTTTAGTTCTGTAACTGTAGTTACAAATTCGTTGAGAATTAAAAATTTTAAGGAGGAAAAATAATGAAAAAAGAATTTGAAGTGTTGGATATGGTGTGCAATCATTGTGTAGAATCAGTGACAAAAGCTTGTAAATCAGTTGACGGAGTTACAGATGTGAATGTTTCATTGGAAGACAAAACAGCTGTAGTTCAAGGCGATTTTAATGAAGCTGATATCATCAAAGCTATTGATGAAATAGGATTTGAGGCTACCGTTAAATAATGAGTGAACACAAACAAAAAGCTCTCAAAAAAATCAAAACAGTTCGTGGACAACTCGATGCGATTGTAAATATGATTGAAGAGGACAGATACTGCGTGGATATTTCTACTCAGATTTTAAGTTGTATTGGTCAATTGAAAAAAGCGAACATCGACATTTTAAACGGACACATGAGAACATGCGTTAAACATGCAATCGAAAATGATAATGCAGATGAAAAAATCGAAGAAGTAATCAACATTATCGACAAATATATCAAATAACGAAAACTTCCCCAGAGCAAATGAAAAATTTGCACTTGGGAAGTTTTTTTGATTTTTTAAATTTAGTGATTAGTATCGTTTGCAAAAATGTAAATTGGGTATATATAGAATAAGAAAATAAGAAATTATTTCTTAATTCATAAACAGGAGGAATTTTATGAAACTTAATTATGTAACAAAAGATATCAAATTGACTGATGATTTGAAACAAATGGCAGAATCTAAATTACACAAGTTAGATAAATATTTCCATGACGAACAACAAGCTCGTGTAGTATTCAAAAAAGAAAAGGACAAAGCGAGAGTTGAAGTCACTATGATTTTAGATAAAGGAGTTGTTTTAAGAGCTGAAGAATCAAACGAAGATATTAAAACAGCTATCGACAAAGTTGAAGATGCGTTAGCAAGACAAATAAGAAAACACAAAACAAAATTACAAAAGAGATTTACAGAAAGTAATTCGATAAGATTTGAAGCTGTTGAAGAAAACAACGACAAAGAAATCCCAATAGGTGCAATCGTTAAGACAAAAGAATTCGGAATCAAACCAATGGATAAGGAAGAAGCTATCATGCAAATGGAATTAATCGATCATGATTTCTTCGTATTCTTGGATTCAAAAACAAATAATGTAAATGTTGTTTATAAGAGAAAAGATGGCAACTACGGATTGTTAGTTCCAGGATTTGAAAAATAGCAAAAATGTTCAAATTGATGATATAATAAGAGAGAAACAAGATTTCTCTCTTATTTGATTTGAGAGAATATGAAAATAGAATTAAGCGAAAAATTAAAAGCATATTGCAATCAAAAATCTAAGCAAAAAATTTTGTTGTACATGGGACAAAGTCCTTGCTGCACAATTGCAGAAGCCAAATACTACGCCAAATTTATTTCAAAATCACCACATTTGAAAGAGGTGAATGTTGATGGGATTAGCGTGTATTATGAAACGTACATTGAAAATTACTTGGATGATTGTCAACTAGATTTGGTAAAATTTTTGAATATGATTATAGTAAATTATTAGGAGGTTATTATGTCAACACCACATATCGAAGCGAAAAAAGGAGATATCGCAAAAACAGTTTTATTGCCAGGAGATCCATTGAGAGCGAAATTTATCGCAGATAATTTCTTGGAAGATGTAAAACAATTCAATGCAGTTAGAAATATGTTCGGATACACTGGGAAATACAAAGGCAAAGAAATTTCTGTTATGGGAACTGGAATGGGAATTCCATCTATAGGAATTTATTCTTACGAACTTATCAACGAATACGGAGTTGAAAATCTTATCAGAATCGGTTCAGCGGGAGCTTACAGCAAAGACCTTGATTTATACGATGTCGTAATAGCAATGGGAAGTTGTTCAGATTCCAACTTTGCTCACCAATTTGATTTGGAAGGAACTTTTTCTGCGATTTGCGATTATGATTTGTTGAGAAAAGCAGTAAATGTTGCAGAAGAAAAAAACATCGACGTTCACGTTGGAAATGTATTCTCTGCAGATATTTTCTACAATCAAAAATCAGAAGAATGGAAAAAATGGGAAAAAATGGGCGTGTTAGCAGTTGAAATGGAAAGTTACGGATTGTATTTGACAGCAAAAGCAAACAACGCAAGAGCTTTGACTATTTTGACAATTTCTGACTCATTCCATTCAGACAAGCAAACTACTCCTGAAGAAAGACAAACATCATTTACAAAAATGATGGAAATCGCATTGGAATTGGGTGAATAATATGGAATTAAATAAATATATCGACCACACTTTATTAAAAGCAGATGCAACATCAGCTGACATCAAAAAAATCTGTGATGAAGCAATCAAATACGATTTTAAAAGCGTGTGCGTAAATTCTTGCTATACATCTTTCGTTAAAAAGTCTTTGGAAAATTCAAGCGTTTTGGTGTGCACTGTTGTGGGATTTCCACTTGGTGCTATGAGTATCAAATCAAAAGCTTTTGAAGCAAAGACTGCTATCGAAGATGGAGCAGATGAAATCGACATGGTTATCAATATCGGCAAATTAAAAGAACAAGATTATGATTATGTCGAAAAAGACATCCAAGCTGTAAGAGATGCTACAAAAGGAAAAGTTTTGAAAGTAATCATCGAAACTTGTTTATTAACTGATGAAGAAAAGAAAAAAGTTTGCGAAATTTCTGTAAAATGCGGCGCTGATTTCGTGAAGACTTCTACAGGTTTTTCAACAGGCGGAGCAAAAGTAGAAGATGTCAAATTGATGAAAGATACTGTTGGAGACAAAGCTATGGTAAAAGCAAGTGGTGGAATTCATTCTAGAGAAGAAGCTTTATCTATGATAGAAAATGGAGCAGATAGAATCGGAGCATCAAGCGGTATTAAAATAGTAGAAGGATAATTGTAAAAGATGCTAGTTATTTAGCATCTTTTCGTTCATTTAAGGAGTAATATGTATTATAGAGATCAACATTGTCATACGGAATTTTCATTCGATAGTAAAGAAAAATTTGAGAATTATTTGAAGCTTGTCAAAGGTGACATTATCACCACCGAACACTTGGATTATGGATTTACCTATAATGATGGTAGAGTTGAGGATGTGGACATTGATTACGACAAATACGTAAAAGTGATTGAAGAACACAACCAAAAAAGTTCACAAAAAATCTTAAAAGGAATAGAAATAGGTTACACAACTGAGAATTTGGAAAAAATCAAAAACACTGTGAACAGCAGAGATTATGACATTCAACTTTTGTCAGTTCATCAATTCAATGGTAAAGATTTTATGAATCCAAAGCCAGAAGATTACTCTCAAAGAGAGTTTCTTACAAATTATTTTGAAAAAATGCTGGAAGCTGTGAATAATTTCAAAGATTTTGACGTGTTAACACACATTGATTATGCATTAAGACTTAATAAATTGGAATCTAAAAATATGGATATTGTGGATGAATTTTTGACAAAAGTTTTTGCAGAACTCATTAATGATGAAAAAGCATTGGAGCTTAACACAAGAAGTGTGTATCAATACGACAACATAGAATATTACACATTTGCGCTCAAAAAATACGTAAAAATGAAGGGCAAATTATTCTCAGTTGGTAGCGATGCGCACTTTGAAAATTATTACAGATATCACTTTGATGATGCTTTCAAATTATTAAAAAGCGTAGATGCAAAGTATTTGGCGATGTTTGAAAATAGAAAAATGACTACGATAAGAATGGAGGATATGTAATGAAAGTTTTGATTACTAATAGAATCCCTGAAGAAATTATAAAAAAATACGAAGAGAATTTTGAAGTAGATTATCACGATAGTTTGGACTTTTTGTCAAAAGAAGAATTGAAAACTAGAATAAAAGATGTCGAAGGATTAGTGTGTCCTTTGAGTGAAAAAATCGATTCAGAAATTATCGATGCAGCTAAAAATTTGAAAATAATTGCAAATTATGGCGCTGGTTTTGATAATGTTGACATTGATTACGCAAAAGAAAAAGGAATAATTGTCACAAACGCACCTGCATCTGCATCTACAAAATCAACTGCAGAATTGACTTTTGGTTTGATGATAGATCTACTCAGAAATATTACCAAGATGAATTCTGATTGCTATGATAATTCATTTGAAGGATGGAAGCCTGTGTATGGTTTGGGAGAAACATTGGAAGGGAAAACTTTGGGAATAATTGGACTTGGAAGAATTGGAACTGAAGTTATGAGAAAAGCCAAAGCTTTCGATATGAATGTGATATTCTACAATCGTAGCAAAAAAGAAGTTGATGGGGCAAAGCAAGTAGATTTAAATTATTTACTTGAAAACAGTGACGTAATAACTTTACACACAGCTTATAGCGAAAAATTACATCACTTAATAGATGCAAAAGCATTCTCAAAAATGAAAAAATCAGCATATCTTATCAACGCATCGCGTGGAAAAGTTATAAGCGAACAAGATTTGATAAATGCATTAAATGATGGAGAAATTGCTGGTTGTGCATTGGATGTGTACGAATTTGAACCCAAAATTTCAGAAGATTTGAGAAATGCCAAGAATATTTTATTGGCTCCTCATTTGGGAAATGCCACTAAGCTTGCGAGAGTTCAAATGGGTGAATTTACTTTTGACAATATTATGCAATTTAAAAACGGAGAAATCCCTAAAAATAAAGTAAATTAGTTTATTATCGCGTTTAATTATGGTATACTAATTTAGTAAAAAAATGAAAAGGGGAATTTATGACTGATGATATAAAAGCATTGTTCCAATCAAAAGGGTTTTTTGTGTTCTTATCATTGATGTTTAAATTGTTTTTAGATTTGAGTTATTCTTATGCAATAAGTCCGTTGTTTTCGTACATGGGGCTTGTGAACAATTTAAATATTTACAAATTGATAGAATCCTACGCTTTGGTTGTGATAATGTGTTATACGATAAGGCATAAAGTAGAGAGGGTCAGTGATTTTTATCTGATGCTATTTTATGTTTTGATAATCATACCATGTTTAAATATATATCCTTATAAGGATTTCTCCAGATTATATATGTACATGTTGATAGCATCGTTTTATACTATGCAAATTTTCGCTAATTCACCGAAATTGAGGTTATCTTTTTCGGATAAAAAAATCAACGAAAATTTCATAGTTTATGCTTTTGCACTGGTGGGAATATTGATGTTTGCTTGGATAATAATGCGAGGCGGACTAAAATATTTGAATTTCGATTTTAGAAAAGTTTACGACACTAGAAGGGAAATCGCGGAAGTAATCTTTCCGGGACCATTTGCATATTTTATGAACTGGTATGGTAAAATTATCAACCCAACTTTGTTGGTGTTCTGCCTTTGGGATAGAAAAAAATTAGGAACTGTAATCACATTGATTTGCCAAGTATTTTTCTTTGGATTTACTTCACATAAGTCAATGCTGTTTTATCCTGTACTGGTAATTTTTATAGCTATCGTAAAGGGAAACAAATACACTGGGAATTTAATGACTATGGGACTAGCAGGGCTTACATTTTTGTGCTTAGCTTTTTATTTGATAACTGACAATTGGCAACCGATAAGTGTAATTGTAAGACGTGTTTTCATGGTAACTGCAGATAATCATTTCAGATATTACGATGCATTCAAAAATATTGATTTCGTGTATTTGACAGACAAATCTTGGGTATTTGGAGGAAAATTGTATCCATATAATTATCCAATCCAAGCATTGATTTCGATGATTTATTACGGTCATCCAAATACTTGGGTAAACACTGGATTCATTGCAAATGGATACGCTAACTTTGGTTTTTACGGAATGTTATCTTATTCTGCAATAACTGGTTGGTTAATTGGAATTATGGATGAAATCTCATACAAAAAAATGCCTTTGTGGGTAGCAATAGCAATAACTATTGTGCCTATGTTCAATCTTATTAGTGTAGATTTACTTACAGGACTTCTATATCACGGATTGATTATGAGCATAGTTTTAATGTGGTTATTGAGTAAAAGAGATAAAAAAGTTAAGGAGATATAAACTTGGAAGAATTAAATTTAAAAGAAGCGTGGCAAGCAATACTTAGAAAATTGCCACACATTATAATAATAATGCTTGTGTGTGCGTTATTGACAAATGTTTTTAATAATGTTTTGGGAAAGGACTCTTACTCATCAAAGGTTTCAATAATGGTGGGGAGTCCAGAAGATTTTGAAAAAGAAGGAGCAGTTGTTTCCAAAGTAGACGCAATGATTAATACACAATTGGTTTCAAATGTTGAACAATTGATTAAATCAAATTCTGTTTTGGATACAGTAGCAGAAAAAGTAGGAAATGGCGTTAGCTCTTCTGATTTAAGGAAAGATTTGAAAGTAAAAAGCGTTCCATCTACATCAATTATTGAAATGGAATATTCAAGTGAAAGCGCCGAACAAACTAACAAAGTATTGGAAGAATCATTAAAAGCTATTACAGATTTGACTAAAAAAACGATGAAAAAAGATAACATTCAAGTCGTTGATGCACCTAATGCCAAGAAGAAAATCAAACAACTTGTCAATAAAATGGACACAGCAATAGGATTGTTCTTGGGAATGTTAATAGGTCTAGCATATGCATTCGCTTCTTATTACAAAGATCCTAATATTTTCAGCAAAGAACAATTGCAAAACAAATTGGGACTTGAAACAGTTAGCGTACTTTCAAATGATTACAATGAAAATTCAAATAGCGCATTGAGTTTGTTGAACAGAAGAATAGATAGTTTTGATAATGTTGGTGTGTTTAGTTTTGATCAAAACACAGCAAATTTAGCTAAGGCATACAATTCAAATTTCGATAAGAAAATTACAGCTGTAAGTCCAATTTCGGAAAAAGTAGACCTTACAGATTTGACAAAAGACATTCAAAACGCAATCGTACTTTACAAGAAAGACGATTCAAGATTAGGAGAAATCAAAAACACATTGGAAGCAATAAAATCGTTGGGAATTAATCCAATAGCAGCAGTTGAAATCTCCAAATACAATTCAGACGACAAAAAATATTTACCATACGCTTAAAACCAAACGCATTAGAATGAAAATTCTGATGCGTTTTTTGTTGTACATAAAAAATTATTGGGTATAAAAATAATGGTGATTAAATGATAAATTCAAAACTTTTTAAAAATTTTACAGAAGAAGAATTTAAACAATTTCTTATTGAATCAAATTCAATAATAAACAAATACAACAAAAATTCGTACGTATTTTCCCCTGGAGATATTTGCAATAAAATCTACGTTCTGAAAAGCGGAAAGCTTAGTCTTGAAAAGACGGATATTAATGGGAAAAACACTGTCGTGAATATTTTCAAAAATCATGGGGAAGTAATGGCTGAGGTGTATTCGTATTTGAATAAAATCAGCGATTTTACATTAGTGTGCAACACTGATTGCGAAATTCTTGAAATTCCTGTAAGTTTTTTCGATATATCTGAAAGCTCCACTTCGATTAAAAATAAAATTATGACTAATCTTATAAAGATTCTTGCAGAAAAAGCATTTTTCTTAAATAGCAAGGTAAGATTGTTGTCTAGTTTTTCGTTGAGGCAAAAAATCGCAACTTTTTTAATTCAAACAGAAAAAAAAGACGTATCAAACACGGAAATGACAAGGCAACAGATGGCAGATTTTATGGCTACGACCAGACCTTCATTATCAAGGGAATTATTGAGCATGGAGGATAGTGGTCTTATTGAATTAAACGGATCTGAAATTAAAATTAAAAACAGAGAAGAATTGGAAAACTTATTGTAATGAACAAATGTAACTTATGTTACAGAAAACTATACTTTTGAATAAGTATAATTAAGGCATAAGACAGAATAAATCAGGAGGAAAGAAAATGGAAAAAACTATTGAAAAAAATGAAGAAATGTTTTGTTATCAATGTCAAGAAACAGCAAAAAACATCGCATGTACAAAAAAAGGGGTTTGCGGTAAAACATCAGATGTAGCAAACATCGAAGACTTGCTTGTTTGGGTTACAAAAGGGTTAGGCGAAATCCTAACTAGAATGAGAAAAGAAAACAAAGATATCTCTAATTTACATTCTTATGTCAACAATAATTTGTTTACTACAATTACAAACGCAAACTTCCACTATGAAGATTTGTTAGAAAAAGTAAAAGAAACTATCGATTTGAACCAAAAATTAATCGAAGGCTTAGATGACAAAGAAAACTTGTCAAAGGCAGCTTTGTATAACGAAAAAGACGATGATGAATTAAAATTGAAATCACAAATTATCGGCGTGTTGAATACTTTGGATGACGATAAGAGAAGTCTTAGAGAACTTATTACTTACGGATTGAAGGGAATGGCAGCCTACAATAGACACGCTAATGTTTTGGGAAAATTCGATGAAAATGTAGACGAATTTATGGAAAATACTTTAGCAAAATTAATGGACGATAGTTTGTCCGTAGAAGATTTGATAGCTCTTACATTAGAAACTGGATCAAATGGTGCAGCAGCAATGGCTCTTTTGGATAGTGCAAATACATCTGCTTACGGAAATCCAGAAATTTCAGAAGTAAACATCGGTGTTAGAAACAATCCTGCTATTTTGATTTCAGGTCATGATTTGAAAGATATGGAAATGCTTTTGGAACAAACTCAAAACACAGGAGTAGATGTATACACTCACAGTGAAATGTTACCTGCAAATTATTATCCAGCTTTCAAAAAATACGATAATTTCGTGGGAAATTACGGAAACTCTTGGTGGCTACAAGACAAGGAATTCGAATCATTTAATGGTCCAATCTTGATGACTACTAACTGTATAATTCCACCAAAAGATTCTTACAAAGACAGAGTATTCACAACTGGTGTTGCAGCATATCCTGGAATGAAACACATTGTAGCAGATGAAAATGGTCACAAAGATTTCTCAGAAATTATAGAACTTGCAAAAAAATGTGAATCTCCAAAAGAAATTGAACACGGAAAAATCGTCGGTGGATTTGCACACAATCAAGTATTAGCTTTGGCAGACAAAGTTGTTGAAGCAGTTAAAAATGGAGACATTCAACAATTTGTAGTAATGGCTGGTTGTGATGGAAGACAAAAAGGTAGAAATTATTACGAAGATTTCGCAAAAGCATTGCCTGATGACACAATTATTTTGACTGCTGGTTGTGCAAAATACAGATACAACAAATTAAACCTAGGAGATATCAATGGAATTCCAAGAGTATTAGATGCAGGTCAATGCAACGACTCATATTCATTAGTTGTCATAGCCCAAGCTTTACAAGAAGCTTTTGGTCTTGATGATATCAACGATTTACCAATTAGCTACAACATCGCATGGTACGAACAAAAAGCAGTAATCGTACTACTTGCACTTTTGAGCTTAGGCGTTAAAAATATTCATCTTGGACCAACTCTTCCTGCATTCCTATCTCCAAATGTAGCCAATGTTTTGGTAGAAAATTTTGGAATTGCTCCAATAGGAGAAGTTGATGAAGATATGGAAAAATTTGGAATTAAAACAAAATAATTCGTGAAAATTCATTTAATTAAGAGTCCGAAAGGGCTCTTTTTAGTACCATAAATAGTGTAAGAAAGGAAGTAATTCCTATCTTGCACTATTTTTGTATAATGAAGAAGTAGTATGACGAGGCTCTTTTAGGGTTGAAACATCCGCCATTAAAACTGTCAACTACCTTTTCATTATTCATATTCGGTTAAGCAGGTTGGGCAAAACGTCCGTGTCACAAGCTAAAAAGAGTGTAATGGTGCAGGTAGAAACTACAAAATAATAAGAAAGAAGGGAAATTATGATATCTGTAGGAATAGACATATCAAAAGAAAAAATAACAGTTTGTGCATTAGAACAAGGGAACAAAATAATTTGGAAACCCTATGATGTTTCTCTAAAAAAACAAAAGTAGAAGAATTAATAGAGAAACTAGAAAAATTAAAAGAAGAAGTAAAAATAACAATGGAAGCAACAGGAAAATATCATCTACCAATACTTTATGAATTAAAAGATAGAGGATACTTTGTAACAGTAATAAATCCATTAAAAATGAAACAATATTGTCGAGCATTAAACTTTAGAAAAGCAAAAAATGACAAGATGGATGCAAAACAAATAGCAGAATATGGACTAATGTATTGGAAAGAATTAGAAGAATACAAAGTAGATGAAGAAAACTACAGAGTCTTAAAAGAATTAAACAGAAACTACCAACATTACATGGAGCTAAGAATCGATCAAATGAACTACATAGATCAAACAATACATCAAACATTTCCAGGCATAAAAAAACTAATACTACATAATTCAGGAGACTTTTCAAAAGACAAACTCTTAGACTTTTCAGAAAAATGGTGGCATAAAGACCTAGTATTAGAAAAAACAGAAGAAGAATTTATAGAAGAATATAAAAGGTGGGCAAAAGAAAAGAGATACCATCCAAATGCAAACAAAGCAAAAGCCATTTACCAATTAGCAGAGGATAGTATCTCAACACAACCTTCCCATAACACAAAAATAGAAACAAATATCAGAGAAGGAATAAACCTGATAAAACAAATAAATCAGATTCTAAATAGAATTTTATCACAAATGATAGAAATATCCGAGCCCTTAGAAGAATATCAATAAGCAAAAAAATTCTCAGGAATATCAGAAAAATTAGCAGTACAAATAGTAGCAGAATTTGGCGACCTATCAAAATTTAAAAACAAAAAAAGCCTAATATCCTTTATAGGGATAGACGCACCACCATATGAATCAGGAAACTTTAAAGCAGATCAAAGAAAAATAAGTAAAAGAGGAAACGCAATACTAAGAAAAGTGGGCTACCAGGCAATGAAATGTATGATGAGTGCTAAAAAACCAGAAAATGAAATATATAAGTACATGATAAAAAAAGAAAAAGAAGGAAAAGCCAAAAAAGTATGTAAATTTGCAGGATTAAACAAATTCTTAAGAATCTACTATGCAAGAGTTATGGAATCAAAAGCCCAAAAACAAGAATTAAAAGTAGCATAAAATCTAAAATTACACTAAAAAAACCGATGGATTACTCTCGGCTTGTTTGCCATGCGCAAATTTAATTACTCAAGTAATCAAATAAACTGAAATTAATTTCAGGTTATGCTTGACTTTTGTTAGCAGGTTTTAATTGTAGAAATCTCAACTAAAATCGATTGACTTAAAATTTTTAAAGATATATTATTATATAGATTGAAAAATTTTGGAGATACAAATGAAGTACGAAAATTTTATTTTAAAATGTGAAGATATAGAAATAAAAGCGTTGGAAATGAAATGTTTAGATGATTTCCATGAATACGCTATTCAAGAAGAGGTGGGACCATCTGCAGGATGGAAACCACACAAATCCATCAAACAATCCAAGAAAATTCTCAAAGATTTCATCAATTCAAAGTTAGAATACGGAATTTTTCTGGATGACAAACTAATAGGAATGATTGGAGTGTACGAAGACGATTATTTGTATGAACAGCCAGAATTCGAAGATAAGACCGGGGTTGAAATTGGATATAGTTTGAACAAAAATTATTGGAATCGCGGGATTATGACGAAGGTTGTGAAGTGTTTTGTGAATCATTTGCTTGAGGATTTGGATTACGATTATATTTATTGCAGCTGTTTTGTTGAAAATAATAGAAGTACAAGGGTTATTGAAAAATGTGGGTTCAAGTTTTACGGTGAACATTTATATGAAAACTTTGATGGAACAAATAAGCTTTGCAATTATTTTTATATAGAAAATTTGAAGGAGGGATAGATTGAATTTAGCATTAAAGAAAAGTAAGTTTTTTGGGGATAAAAATTTCTACAAAGGAGTATTGGTGTTAGCAATTCCAATCATTATTCAGCAGCTTATTACATCGTTTGTAAATATGTTGGATAATATTATGGTTGGACAGACTGGAACTTTTGCGATGAGTGGAGTCTCTGTAGCGAACCAATTGATTACTGTGTTCAACTTGGCAATTTTCGGGCTTGTGTCAGCGGCTAGTATTTTTGCGGCACAATTTGCAGGTAAAAAAGATTACAAGAACGTACAAAACTGTTTGTATTTTGATGTGGTGTTATCTTTTATCGTTTCTGTGATTAGTGTGTTTATTTTCTGGGTTTTTGGCGAGAAATTATTGTATTTATTTATGAATCCAGACACGGATTCTGCAAAAAATATTGCTACGACTATGAAATTTGCACTTGATTATACCAAAATTATGACTATTGGATTTATTCCATTTGCTTTTTCGCAGTCGATTTCTTCTTCAATGAGAGTAAATGGTGAAACTAGGCTTCCGATGATAACAAGCGTGATTACGGTTTTAGTGAATTTCGTGTTCAATTTGATTTTGATTTTCGGACTTTTAGGATTTCCCGCATTGGGGCCAAAGGGTGCTGCGATTGCGACTGTTATTTCGAGATTTGTAGAACTTTCATTGTTTATTTATTTTGCGAACAAGAATAAATTAAGATTCACATTTTATTCTAATTTCTTCAAGAATTTCCACATAGATACAGGTCTTTTCAAAAACATAACTGTTGCGGGAATTCCTTTGATTATCAATGAAGTTTTGTATTCTTTGGGGATTGCTGCGATTACTCAATCTTATTCAACAAGAGGTATTGAAGCGTTGGCGGCGTACAATATTGCTCAGACAATTATAGGACTTTTCATCGTTTTTAACTTGGCGATGGGAGATTGTATTTCGATTATGGTAGGTAGACTTTTGGGAAGTGGAAATGTAGATGAGGCTGTAGACACCGACAGGAAATTAATTGTGTTTTCATTGATGTTATCACTTGTAGTTGGAATTGTGTTGATTATTTTGGCGCCGCTTTTTCCAGAATTTTACAATACAACTGATGATGTAAAATTGATGGCGACAAATATGCTTAGAGTTGGTGGAGCGTTTTTATGGATTTCTGCTTTGTACAATGCGTCATATTTTACACTCAGAAGCGGAGGCAAAACTGTATTGACTTTGCTTTTTGATTCAGTGGGAATTGTTTTGATTTCGTATCCGATTTCGTTTTTATTAGCAAAGTTTACAGATTTAAATGTCGTGTTGATGTATTTGATTATTTCTGTGATTGATTTGTACAAGGTTGTTTTGGGGTTGTATTTGGTTGGAAAGAAAATTTGGGTAAAAAATTTGGCGAAATAATTGCGTTGAGTTTATTTATAAATGCTGATTTTGGCTATTTGTGATATAATAAAATAAGTTAAATTTATTTTTTATGGGGGATATTATGAGTGAAGTAAGAGTAAGATTTGCTCCAAGTCCAACAGGATTTTTGCATATTGGTGGACTTAGAACAGCTTTATATAATTATTTGTATGCTAAAAGAAATAACGGAAAATTTCTTTTGAGAATTGAAGATACTGATAGAACTAGATATGTTGACGGTGCTATCGAAAATTTATTGGAACAATTAAAATGGGCAGGACTTGATCCAGACGAAGGTGTTGTCCTTGATGATGAAGGCAAAGTAACTGAAGTTGGTGAATGTGGCCCTTACGTTCAATCTGACAGAGTAAAACAAGGATTGTATCAAAAATATATTGACGAATTAATCGAAAAAGGTTACGCATATTATTGTTTCTGTTCAAAAGAAAGATTGGATCAAGTTAAAGCGCAACAAAAAGCAGACGGCTTGATGCCAAAATACGACGGACTTTGCAGAGGAATTAGCATTGAAGATGCTAAAAAAAGAATTGCAAATGGCGAAGAATATGTTATTAGATTGAAACTTCCTGAAAACAAAGAAATCACATTTAACGATGCGATCAAAGGTAAGATTACATTCAACACTAATGATATGGACGATCAAGTTTTGATAAAATCAGACGGATTTCCAACTTATCACTTTGCAGTTGTAGTTGACGACCATTTGATGGGAATTACTCATATTGTTCGTGGTGATGAATGGATTTCTTCAACAGCAAAGCATGTGTATATGTATCAATGTTTCGGATGGGATGTTCCAGAATTTGTTCACTTACCAGTTGTTTTGAACAAATCAGGCAAGAAATTATCCAAGAGAAATGACGACGTTGCAGTTAAAGATTTCCGTACAAAGGGATATTTACCAGAAGCTATCGACAATTATCTAGCACTAGTAGGTTGGTCAAGTGAAGATAACCAAGAAATTATGTCGATGGATGAATTGAAACAAAAATTTGATTTCAGTAGAGTTTCAAAATCCGGCGGAGTTTTCGATACAGAAAAATTAAACTGGATCAACAGACACTATATTAAAGAAATAGAAAACGAAGAATTAGCATCAATGTTAAAACCATACTTGGTTGAAGATGGTGTGATTTCGGAAGATTATCCAGATTACAAATTATTAGAAATCGCTTCATTATTCAAAGAAGAATTGGATTATTTGGCAGAGATTACTGAAAAAGTTGAATTCTTGTTCAAGGATTACGAAATGGATGATGATGCTAAGGAATTCTTAAACTACGAAAAATTAGACGAATTAATGAATGCATTAAAAGAAGAAATCGAATCAGTTGATGAAATCGAAAAAGAATTTGCATCAGGGATTATGAAGAGAGTTCAAAAGAAAACTGGAATCAAGGGTAAGGATTTGTGGATGACTACAAGAGCTGTGGTTACTGGAAATGTTCACGGACCAGACTTGGATTCTATTATGGTAGTTTTAGGAAAACAAGAAGTTTTAGATAGGATAAACAAAGCTTTAAATAGATAGGAGAAGATATGAAGTTATACAATACACTGACACGAAAAAAGGAAGAATTTAAACCAATAAAAGAAAAAAATGTCGGTATATACGTATGTGGCCCTACTGTTTATAATTATATTCACGTTGGAAATGCAAGACCGATTGTGGTATTTGATACTTTGCGAAGATATTTTATTTACAAAGGATATAATGTTAAATTTGTAAGCAACTTCACTGATATCGACGACAAAATTATCAATAAAGCAAAAGATGAAGATATAGATTTCAGAGAAATCACTAAGAAATACATTCAAGCTTACTTGGATAATGTTTCAGGACTTAATTTCGATGAAGAAGACACAATCCACCCAAAAGCTACTGAATATATCGATGAGATGATTAAATTCGTTAAAACTTTGGAAGACAAAGGTGCAGCTTATAATGTGGATGGCAATGTGTACTTTGATATCACAAAGGCAAAAGACTACGGCAAATTATCTAAGAAAAATATAGATGATTTACGTGCTGGTGCGAGGATAGATGTCAACAGCGAAAAGAAAAATCCAATGGATTTTGCTTTGTGGAAAAAGAGAAAAGAAGAAAGTGAACCGGCTTGGGAAAGTCCCTGGGGAATGGGAAGACCTGGTTGGCACTTGGAATGCTCTGTAATGAGTAAATCAATTTTGGGTGACACTATTGACATTCACGCCGGTGGAGAAGATTTGCAATTTCCACACCACGAAAATGAAATCGCACAATCAGAAACATGCACTGGGGCTCACTTTGCAAATTATTGGCTACACAACTCAATGATAACTGTAGACAAGGAAAAAATGAGCAAATCAAAGAATAATTTCTTTTTGTTAAAGGACATAGAAAAGGAATTTGATTTGGAAGTTATCAGATTGTGGTTGTTATCAGTTCACTACAGAAATCCAATTGATTTTAGTCACGACACATTAGTAGCTACGAAAAATTCTCTTGAAAGATTGTACACGGCGAAGAAGTTCTTGAACAGAATTTTAGAAAATTCTTCTGAAAAAGAAGGAAGTGATGATAACATACAATCATTCAGAGAAAAATTCGAACAAGCTATGGACGATGACATCAACACATCAGATGCAATTAGTGTATTGTTTGATTTTATTAAATATATCAACAAAAATTACGATGAAAATACATCGAAAAACATCTTAACTGAAGCTAAGAAATTGATGGATGATATTTCTTATGTTTTGGGAATTTTATTCAAAGAAGAAGACGATGATTTGGATTCTGAAATTGAAGATTTGATTGAACAAAGAAATGCTGCTAGAAAAGAAAAAGACTTCAAAAAGGCAGACGAAATAAGAGACAAACTCTTATCTATGGGAATTGTGTTGAAAGACACAAGAGATGGAGTTATATGGGAGAGAAGTAATTAATGAAGGTTAATCTAATTAGATACACTCCTGATGCACAAAAACTTGTCGCATCAAGTGCAAAACTTTGCTATTCAGATAGTTCTGTTATGGAGATTGAAGAAGGACTAACTGAGGAAAATGTAGAAAATTTTATAGACAAATTAATGGATTTGGGGCACATGTCACCAGTCGAACACATTAGTTTTACTTTTGCAATTGAGGGTGTATCTAGAACTTTGACCCACCAATTGGTCAGACACAGATTAGCGAGTTTCTCTCAAAAATCACAACGATATGTGAGAGCGAATAATTACGAGTATATTATTCCTCCCAAAATAAAAAACAATCCAAAGGCTTTAGAAATTTACGAAAACCACATGAAACACACGATTGATGCTTACAACGATTTGACAGAAATTCTGATACAAGAAGAATACGACAAATTAATCGAATCTGGAGTTGATGAGAAAAAAGCAAAATCAATGTCAGAAAAAAGTTCCATTGAAGATGCAAGATACGTGTTTTCAAATGCTACTGAGACAAAAATTGTCATGACAATGAATGCACGTGAACTGTTGCATTTCTTTGAAGCTAGATGTTGTCAAAGAGCGCAATGGGAAATCAGGGAAATGGCGACACTAATGCTTATCGAAGCGAAAAAAGTGTGTCCACAAATTTTCAAAAAAGCTGGGCCAGGTTGTGTTAAAGGAAGTTGTCCAGAAGGCAAGATGACTTGTGGAAAAATAAAAGAAGTTAGAGAATATTTTAATAGCCTTGACTAATTAGGAGATATTATGGGAAAAATCGCAATTTTAACAGATTCAGGTAGTGAAATCACACCAAAAATAGCTGAAGAATACGGCATAGAATTGATGCCACTTCAAATAAACTATTCGGATGTTTCCTACGATGATTACACTGTTGAACCTAAATATATATACGAAAACATCGATAGAGAAGTTCCAAAAACTTCCATTCCATCAATTGGAGATGTCGTTAATAAATTAAATGAAATTAAAAATAAGGGATTTGACAAGATAATCTGCATTTCAATTTCTTCAAAATTAAGTGGGATGTACAATGCATTTATGTTAGCAAAAGACCAAGTGGAAGATGTCGAAGTGGAAGTATTTGATTCAAAAAATATTTCGATTGGTACAGGATTTTTTGCTATTTTTGCCAGAAAATTAATCGATGAAGGATTTTCGCTAGAATCTATAATAGAAACCATGAAATCCAAAATCAAAGATTCAGTTCCAGTCATTACTTTAGATACATTGAAATACTTAACATTGGGTGGTAGAATTGGTAAAATCACTGGAATGGTTGGTAATTTATTAAATTTGAAGCTTATAATATCTTGTAATGAAGATGGAGAATATTATACAGTAGAAAAAAATCGTGGAACAATGAAAAACATCAACCACGCTATTGATATCGTTAAAAAAGAATTAACTGGTATCAAGGATTATTACTTGGTTTTATTAAATGGCGACAATAAAAATGCTATGGAAATAGCGAAGGATAGTATGAAGGATTTAATCGAAGGAGCAAAGTTCTATTATGAAGGACAAATTGTTCCAACATTAAGTATTCATACTGGACCGGGATTATTTGGAATAGGATATTTTAAATTATAAATTAATAGGGGGCGAGTGAATGGGAAACAAAAAAAGTAACATTGAATTTATTACAAACGGAAATATTACAGATGTGATTTTTAAGTTAAGTATCCCATTGATGATTAGTAACCTAATCAAAACCCTTTATGGTATAACTGACGGAATATATGTAGCACAAATCAGTTCTGAAGATTACGCTGCGACATCTTTTACTTGGCCGGTGCTTTATTTGTTTATAGCAGTGGGCCTTGGAGTAAGTGTGGCAGCTACTTCTTTAATGAGTCAAAGACTTGGAGCTAGAAAATTAAAAGACTGCTCAGTTTATGCTGTGCATACTTTAATTCTCACGACAGTACTTGGAGTTATTTTCAGTATTCTAGGCGTAATCACCGCACCATTTATTGTAAGGTGGATGGGAGCGACAGGAAGCTTTGAGTACAAATCATACATATTCCTTGCGATAAACTCTGTTGGGCTTTTGTTTGATATGATATTTTTCGGATATCAATCTATACTGAATTCGCAAGGAAGAACCAAATCAATGACGATTATTTCGACAATATCATCCATTACAAATGTCGTTATAGATCCGTTCTTTATTTTTGATAATGTTTTGGGAATTCCAGGACTTAACATGGGAATTGCAGGTGCCGCATGGGCGACTGTTTTGTCCAAAGTTTTATTAGTTGTATTTGCTGTAAGAGTTGTCAAAAAAGAATCTGAAATAGAAGTTAATTTTAAAAACTTCAAACTTGATATGGGAATAATCAAACATATATTCTCCATCGCAATTCCAGCATCGCTTGGATCAAGTGGGGAAGCCATTGGATTCACTGTTCTTAATGGATTTATTCAATCATACGGCACAACGACACTTGCTGCATTTTCAATGGGCAACAGATTGTCCGATATATTCAACCAAGGAGCTATAGGAATTGGAATGGCTCTTACATCAATAACTGGACAAAATATTGGAGCTGGAAAAAAGGAAAGAAGCAAGGATATTTTCAAACGCGCAAATATAATCATAACATTCTTCTCACTTGCATCTGCGATTATTATTTTGCTTTTCAAAGATCAATTGCTATCCATATTTATCAAAGATCGTGGAGATATCGAACTTTGGAGACAAGCGAGTGAGTACATGTACTTCTCAGCGATAATTACATTTTTCATGGGATATTTCTCAGCGATTAATGGTTTCTTCCAAGGTGTTGGAAAAACAAAACTTACAATGTATTTGTCTCTTGCGAGATTATGGGTACTAAGACTTCCACTTATTATGATACTAAAGAGTTTGACAGATCTTGGATCTACAGGAATTTGGATTTCAATGTTAGTGTCTAATGGATTGACAGTTATTGTGGGATTTATAATTTACAAACGAGGTAGATGGGAAAGATAAGGCTGATGTTTAACATCGGTCTTTTTTTATTGAGAAAATCTATATATTACAAAAATGAAATAATATTTGAAAATTTTAATCCTAAGTAAAACAAACAAAAAACGTTGATATATTAACGATAACAAGTGAGGATTATAAGGTAATTTTTAAATTTTTGTCAAATTATTGTTTTTGTAAAATTTTGAAAAAAATTTAAATAATGTGTGAATTTACATGAAAAATCGATATATTGAACAATACAATAAATAAAAAACGATGAAAACGATAGCACTGATTAAATATCATTGTCTATTATAAGACGATGTGATAAGATTAGTGTGACAAAAATATATAAAGGAGATGTTGAAATGATTAAAAGCTTAATCGCTTTAGTTGTAGCTTTCGCATTGTGCGTAGTTATCGATCGTTTGAAGAAAAAAGGTACTTCATTCATGATCAGAATTTTATTAGCTACAGCAATGGGTGCCATAGTAGGACTTATTTTCAAAGGAAGCACTGACTATGTAGCAATATTTGGTCGTGTATTTTCAAGTTTATTACAAGCATTTGTAATTCCACTATTATTATTCTCAATTATAACTACAGTTGCATCCTTGGAAAGCTCAGAAAAATTAAGATCAATGGGTGGCAAAACAATTATAATTTTAGCTTTACACAATGTTTTAGCTGCTATATTGTCTATAATTTTAGGTAAATTAGTAAATATAGGAATGAATGCAAATATCAAAATGGATGTTGCAGATAAGGTTAAGGAAGTTCCACCTTTTGCAGACGTATTTGTAAGTTTCTTCCCTAAAAACATTATTGACAGTATGAGTCACAACAAAATCGTACCTATTGTAATTTTTGCAATTATCATTGGTATTGTTGTACTTAGATACAATAACAAGGAAGAAATTAAACCATTCTTAGATTTCGTAGAAGCTGGTAATAAAGTAATGAACAAAGTAATTGGAGAAATCATCGAATTCACTCCATACGCAGTTCTTTCTTTATTAGCTAACCAAGTAGCTACATTGGATTTATCATTTGTTAAATCATTATTATTCTTATTATTAATGGTTTATGTAGCATGTTTGTTCCACACATTCATCACTACATCAGCTATGATGAGTTTAATTGCACACATCAATCCATTCAAGTTCCAACGCAAATTCTTCCCAGCATGGTTGATAGCATTCACTACACAAAGTTCAATTGGATCTTTGCCAGCAAATATTAAAGAACAAGAAGACATGGGAACTCCAACAGAAATTGCATCATTTGCAGCATCAATTGGTACTACATTTGGTATGCCAGGATGTGCAGCAGTATGGCCAATTTTATTAGCGATGTTTACAATCAATGCGCTTAATATTCCATTCTCTGCTACTCAATATTTAATCATGGTTGGTTCATGCTTGTTCGCTTCAATGGGAACAGTAGGGGTACCAGGAACAGGAACAATTCAAGCTACAGCAATCTTTGCTACAATGGGATTACCAGTTGAAATGATTTTAGTACTAAGCCCAATCCAAGGTGTTGCAGATATGGCACGTACTTCAACTAACGTTCACGCAGGTGGATCTACTGGTGTTATGGTAGCTGCTATGCAACACGATTTAGATATGGAAAAATATAATGCATAATTGATTAAAAGTAGAAGCATTTTGTTAATTACAAAATAGCTTCTATTTTTTTAGGAATTTTGCATCTCATTACGCAAAAAATAAATGATAGGCATTTGCCTATCATTTAATAATTCTCTTAAATTGTAATTTGTTTTCAAAATAATACGAGTATATTTCATTTTCATCTGGTATATCATCAAAGTCTATCAAATAAGTTTGTGTATTGGAATGCGTTCTAACAGCCATAGAAGCTGTCTGTGTGTCGAATGCGCTGATATACCTAGTAAATGTATAGTAATCATGTGAATCGTTCTTAAAGAAGCCCTCAGTGATTTTTAGAGGCTCTAAGATACTGAATGCTGATGAGTATGCTTCATTAACATTATTTGATTTCCTGTGAGTTGATAGGATGTATTTTGCTCTGATGAATCTACTTACAGGATCATAAGCTCCTGTCAAATCTTTTATCTGGTTGAATTTGGAGAGATCTCCGACGGATTTTTCGTATCTTTTTAAGTGTGAAGAATATTTTGGAGAATTAGTCATTACTTTTGGATTATCTCCACATGGGACCAATTTGTGATCCTTGTATTCTAAAACCGTCGAATCGCCAGTTCTATCGACAAACATAAAGTGGAAATCAGGGCATATCACAGAATTTCCATCAATATCTTTGTTAGCTAGGTGAATATTGTCCAAATCGTTTAACAATTCTTCAACTGTTTTGTAATTTCCTAGTGCAAAATTCATGAAATCTAGTGAATTTGTGTTTATTTTTCCTTCAATTGGGTGATTGCTGAACAAATTATTTGCGATAAACATATTCGTACAGCCGCACAGTCCATGTTCATTTACACCATCTTTGATAGGGTACAGATTTCTAAAACACATTCCCATCATTTTATATTTCGAACGCATTGGTTTGTGATACAAATCATCTGCATAGTGAAAGCCTCTTGGAATATAAATCATGTTGTATTCCAAAGGCACTTCAAAATCAAGTGTACGCGCCATCACAGAGCCTTGTGGATAATCTACAATAATTGTCGTACACATATTATTCCACAATCATCTTCGCAAGAACATCAGGGTTGCCACAACCTGTAGTCAACACTATATCATTGTCAGAAACTTTCGAACGAAGATAATCACGTGCTTCTTCAAAAGTCTTGTAGTATTTTGCATTTACGCCATTTTTAACTAGTTTTTCAACCAAATCTGTAGAGTGAATGCTGCTGTCGAATTTTTCCCTTGCTGCGTATATTTCAGTAACTATAACCTCATCACAATCGTAGAATGCATTGGCAAAATCATCCAATAGCATCTTAGTTCTTGAATAAGTATGGGGTTGGAATACGCAGTAGAATTTGCCTTTCTTGTGTTCATCTAATGCTTTCAATGTATTTTTGATTTCAGTAGGGTGATGACCATAATCAGTCTTCACTTCACAACCTTTGTAAAATCCTACAGTTTCCATTCTTCTGTGGAGATTTTGGTATTCTTTCATATTTTTTCTTATAGTGTCGATATCGATGTGGAATTCGTAACATGCGATAATCGCAGCCACAGCGTCGTATATGTTGTGACGTCCAATTATAGAAAGTGAAAATTCTTCGTCTTTGTCAAATTTTTCAGATGAAATTACAAAAGTAGGATTGCCATTTTCATTAAAAGTTATATCGTGAATGTTGTAATCAGCCTTTTCATTTTCTATACCAAATGTTATGATTTCTCCTTTGATGTGAGAAAGTAATGGTTCACAGTTTTTGTCGTCTATGTTTATAATCGCTTTGGAATTTTCTTCCAAGTTTTTCATGTAGCCAATGAATGTTGCAACAATGTGGTTCAAATCCTTATAGTAATCCAAGTGGTCTTCATCAATATTCAAAATAATAGCCATTGATGGATAATAGTTGAGAATATTTGCTTTGTATTCACAAGCTTCTGTAAGCATGTATTCGCTATTTCCACAGTGAACATTGCCTTGAATTTCGTCTAATTTTCCACCTAAAAGTATAGATGGATCAACTTTTGCATCGATTAAAATCTTCGCGATCATTGATGTTGTAGTTGATTTGCCGTGAGATCCACTAACTCCAATGGAATACTTGTAATTTCTCATAAGTGCACCAAGGAAAACTCCTCTGCTTACAACGTCTACTCCAAGCTCTCTTGCAGCAATTAATTCTTCATTGTCGTCTAAAATTGCATCAGTGTATACTATTAAGTCAGGATTTTTGATATTTTCTCTTTTTTGTCCGATAAATATTTCAACTCCTAGATTTTTTAGTCTATTAGTTTCGTCGGATTCTTCTCTGTCGCTCCCAGAAACTTTGTATCCATAATGGTTCAACAATTCAGCTATACCACTCATTGATATTCCGCCGATTCCTATAAAATGTATATATTTAAATTTGTGCTCTTCTATATTAAAATTGAACATAAGCCCCTCCTTATTTCCACCTGATATTATATCATAAAAAATTGAGAAAATTTGAGCTTTTCAGAGCTTGAAAATCTACAAAATGATTAAGATTTATTTGATATACAAATACGCTTTTAGTGTTATAATTAGATGGAGGAGAGAAGATGAAAGATATATTACTAATCAACGATATGCCAGGATATGGGAGAGTCGCTCTTAGTTGTATGATTCCTGTCTTGAGCAACAAAGGTAAAAGTGTTTTTAATTTGCCAACGGCTGTTGTGAGTAACACATTGGATTACGGCAAATTTGCTATATTAGATACGACAGAATACATGAAACAAGCTACAAAAGTTTGGGAAGAATTGGATTTCAGTTTTGATTTGATAGCTACTGGATTTTTATATAGTTTAGAACAAGTGGACATAATCAAAGATTTTATCGCAAAACAAAAAAACTCACCGGACGTTATTGTAGATCCTATTATGGCAGATAATGGCAAACTATACAACGGATTGGACGAGGACAATATAGAAAATTTCAGAAAACTTATCGACATAGCTACAGTAATTATTCCAAACGAAACAGAAGCTAGAATGATAACTAGTAAGATGGATGAACCGATTAACGATGTGGCAGAAAAACTTATCCAAATGGGCGCAAAATACGCCGTTATTACTAGCGTAGAAGAAAATGATGAGCATTTTGTTTTCTGTATGGATGAAAATTTTGTATCAGATAAAATCTATTATGAATACATCGACACATCTTATGCAGGAACGGGGGATTTATTTTCAGCGTTATTCATAAGTCAGTATTCAGAAAATAAGTCGATTTTTGAGTCTGCAAAGTATGCTAGTTTGAAGACAACAGAACTACTGAAGCTTTCATTGGATATTAAGGACAAGGCACGAGGACTGCCAATTGAAAGATTTATAGATATTTTGTAATTTTGAATTATCAAATAATTATTAGAAATTAATGAATATATCGTTGTAAATTGTATATTCAATTGTTATAATATTATTGCAAAAAAATACTAGGGGGATAATATGATTGATTTAGACGCTTTAGAAAAGAGAAACAAAAGAAAAAGCGTGATTATGATGGCAGTTGGTGTCATTCTTATTGCATTGGGAATTCATTTTTTCTTAGCACCAAATAAATTGTCACTAGGTGGAGCAGCCGGAATGGCAATAGTAATTGGAAATTTCGTTCCAATATCAACGGGTCCAATTTTGATTATCATCAACACGGTTTTATTTATTGTAGGATTTATTACGCTTGGAAAGGCATTTGGACTTAAAACTATAATTTGTTCCTTGGGACTTAGTTTATTGGTGTGGATTTTGGATATTTTATTTCCTATGGAAAAACCATTGTTTGAAGGAAAAATGATTCAATTAATTGCAGCTGTAATGATTTATGGATCAGGAGTAGGGATTGTACTTAATAACTACGCATCAACTGGCGGCTCTGACATATTCGCTAAGATATTGAATAAATACTTGGGAATTGAGTTGGGTAAAGGATGTTTGATGGTGGATTTCCTTATCACATTATCAGCATGGTATGCCTACGGAACAGAAATAGCTATATATTCGCTTGTAGGTACTGTACTTAACGGTTTAATAATAGATTTTACTATTAATGGTATGAATACATCAAAACTTTGCACTATTACCACATCGAAACCTGATGAAGTAAGCAAATTCTTAGTAGACAATCTTACAAGATCTGCCAATATTTACACAGCAAAGGGT
This sequence comes from Finegoldia magna ATCC 53516, assembly GCF_000159695.1. Lineage (NCBI taxonomy): Bacteria > Bacillati > Bacillota > Tissierellia > Tissierellales > Peptoniphilaceae > Finegoldia > Finegoldia magna. Next base: position 716,923 of record NZ_CM000955.1, on the reverse strand, counting down.
GCTTATTCAGGAATGGAAAAAGAAATCGTTCAAACAGTTGTAAGCAACAGAGATTTTATTATGTTAAAAAAATACATCCAAGAAATAGATCCATTGGCTTTCGTTATTGTATGTAATGCAAGTGAAACATACGGCTGGAGATGGAGAAATATAATAGAATAATTTAATTAAATACAACCTTAGATTATTAGTTTGATTAAACTTTTAATCTGAGGTTTTTTTAGTGGGGAAAAGAGTAGAGAAAAATTCAGAAAAATATTAAAATAGCTCAAAAAAAAGATGTGTGAAAAATCACACATCTTTTTAAAAGCCTATAGAATTATTCTATATAACCATTTTGTTTTAGTATTTGTGATGCTTTATCTAAGTTTGCATCAGACACTTGAACGATTGGACCAGTACAGCCCATACCGCTTTCAGCGTATATATTTTCTTTCCATAAAGCTTGAACAGCATCTTCAATTTCAAGAATATCAATTCCTGAGATTGTTGCAGATACAACTTCTTTATCTGGCATTTTAACTTCTTCAGAAGATTCCTTTGGAGCTTCTTTCTTAGTTAAAGAATCTAAGATGCCTTTGAAGTCAGCCTTTTCAGCTTGTTTATAGATAGATTTTTTATTGTTATCAATTCCACCAGCTACTGTTTGGTAAGCATATTTTAAAGCATTTGCAACTACAGGAGCACCTGAAGCACGAGATACTATAAATATGTTTCTTTCGTAGCCTTCACCGATACCAGGACCATATCCAAAACCAGTAGTTTCGTAGTTACCACCTGATGTGAATGAACCGAACATCTTCATTAATAAGTTACCTGTTAATGAATCAGTTACCATTACATCACAGCTTCCCATAAGAAGGTCATTACCTCTCATTACGATACCACCGTCAGCTCTTTGGCTTTCAGCAAATTCGATATCAAATCCGTTGTCTTTGAAGTGTTTCAAAGCTTTTTCTACTTGTCTTGCTCCGTCGATGTTTAAAATACCAACTGTTGGTTTTGCGATACCACAAGATTTAGCTGCGATAACACCTGCAACTGCATTTCTTACCATAGCTTTTGTTCTTTCTGTATCACTAGTTCCTGTAGTAGTAGCTAAGAACATTTCTTTGCCAGTACCAGGAGTGATTACTCTACCAACTGTTGAAACACCGATAGGGAAGTTGTAGTGAAGAGTTACACAGGCTTGAATTTCGCCACTGTCAAGTAATTCTTCCATCTTTTTGTACATATCTTCATCGTTATCAACTTCATAAGTTTCATGTTCATCATCAACTTTTTCACCGATAACAACTACTTCAAAAAGATCAGAATCAGCTAATTCAATAGCTTTCTTCATATTTTCAACGCCGTGTTCACTACCTAAAGTAGTAAGACCGATTTTTACTTTCTTACCAAATTTTCCGCTTTCGATAGCTTCAGATATTTCAAGAAATACTTCGGAAATTTTTTTATTATCCATGTCTACACCTCTATTCTGCTAAAAGATTTTCAGCTAGTTTTCTCATGGATTCTGCGATTACTTTCTTAATTTGATCCTTTTCTGATTCAGATGAAACTGATGATTCATCTTCCATTTTACCATCATTTCTTTCCATAACGATAGATACACCATCAAATAAGTTAGTCATTCTACCTAAGAACAAACTACCTTTACCAACGAACATTACTCTGTTGTAATCTCCTTCAGTTAAGTCTTTAATAGCATGTCCTGCATAAGGAATACCTGATGGGATGTGTCCTTGTGTTGGAGCCCAACCTACTAAGCCTTTATCAGTAATGAAATTAGCTAATTCTTTTCTGTCTAGTTCTCCTTGTTTAACAGCAAGGGCAGCGATCATCTTATAGTTAGCTTCAGGAACATTTCCAGCTCCGGCAGGTTTAGTGATATCTGGGTTTTGCATTTCTACAGAGTATTTATCTACATCAGTAATCTTTAATCCATTTTCTTCTAATGAATGAGATACTAAGCTTGAGATAACTGCTTGTGGTGAAGAACCAGTCTTAACTGTGTGACGTCCTACGATGTCAGTTCTTAATACTGGGTGAACACCATCATTTTCTGAGATTAAAATTGCAAATCCACCAACTACGTCTTCAAGAACTGGGAAGCCCTTTTTAACGTGGTCTTTAGCGTTCATACCTAATTTAGCAGTTGAACCACCTGCTACTACCATAACATTCTTATAAACACCAGATTTAACTAAAGCACTTGCTTCGATTAATGAGTGAATAGGAGCTGCACAGAATCCTCTTGTATCAGAGCCTGTTGCATTTTGTAATCCTACGATTTCAGCGATAGATTTAGCGAAGTTACCGCCACCTCTTTGGTTAACGTCTCCGCAGGCTTCTTCTGAACATTCGATTACATAATCTATATCATCTCTGTTAATGTCGTTCTTAGTAACTAATTCTACAGCTGCTAATACACCTGAAGCTTTTACTACTAAGTTTTCGAACATTGTGTGAGCGCTTAAGTTTACGTCGATATCATGAGCTGCTTTGATATAACCACAAACTTTGCCGTCATGGTATAAAGCTTCTGCCATGTGAGTGTCGAATAATTCTTGAGCATTTGAAATATCAGATCCTTTTAGGTGACCGAAATATGGTTCTAAAATTGGATATTCTTTTTCGATAACTGGTTTGATTTCGTTTACGAATTCTTCAGAAAGTTTTACTAAGTCGAATGCATCAGACATTTGTAATAATGCGATGAATACGTCTTGTTTTACGATTTTACCCATTTTACCATCAGCCTTACCTTCTTCGTAAGAGTGATTAGTAAATGGCATTTCGTAATTTTCAAGTTCTTGAGGAGTAACATTTCCTATATAAACTTGGTTAGGAAGATATTTTACTACCTCATCAAAACTTCTAATGTGTTTTCCAACTTCTTTTAAGAATTCAGAATCTGGGTTTACTACTCTTTCAGTTTGACATGTTGATCCGTTTTGGATAATCATATCAGGAGTGTTGACTAATACATAGCCAGCTCCCTTTAATACTGGAAAATTCATCTGTTAACTATTCTCCTTTATTATTTATTTATATTTGAATTAGTCTTCAAAAACTGTTTGGTCTTCTACCTCTGTAGTTAAAGCGTTTAATGCTTTCATAACAATCTTTTTACGAAGACTATATTCTTCTTCTTTAGTTAATGCTGGGTTTCCTAATGGGTGAGGAATAGCAATAGCTGGGACAATTCTGTTAGCACCTACTGTTAATGAGATAGGAGTAACTGTACAAATATGAACAACAGGAAGTCCTGTACGTTCAATTGCTTTTACCATCGTTGCACCGCAACGTGTACAAGTACCTCAGGTACTAGTAAGAACAACTGCGTCTACGTTGTCAGCTAATAATCTTTCACCAATTTCAGTACCGAAAGCATCAGCGTTAGCTACGGCAGTACCGTTACCTACTGTAGTATAGTAAGTTTCGTGTAATGAACCGATAACTCCTTCTCTTTCGAATTCTCTCATAACATCGATAGGAGTAACTCTGTCTCCATCTTCGTTAGCGTATACTGGGTCGTATCCACCGTGAGCTGTTTCTGAGTTTTCAGAAGTCAAGTCATCGATTCCGTGGAAGTCATAAGCACCGTATTTAGTTGCTGAAGATGATTCGATGTGGTCTGGGTTTCCTTTTGGAACTGTACCACCAGAAGTTACAAGAGCGATTCTTGCTTTTGATAAATCTTTGATAGCTTTACCAGGTTCAACTCTGTCGAATGCAGGCATTGGATATTCTGTTTCAAATTCTTCGCCATTAATTTTCTTAATAAGCATTTCAACAGCTCTTTGAGAACCGATTTTGTCTGCAAAGAAGTTAACACGAACTCCTCTTTCGATATATCCTTCTTCTTTAGGAGAGCCGATTTCTTCTCCTTTAGCAACCTTAGGTCCTAATTTACTAATTTTCTTCATAGCGTCTCTCATACCAGCGGCACTATTCTTAGTTTCTACGATATATACGTCCTTTTTGTACATATCTGCACCTGGGTTTTCAGGATACATACCTGTTAGTACAGGAATATTTAATTCATCTTTAACTGCTTTTGCAACAGTACCAGCAGCAACACCGTATCTACCAGCGTTAAATGCAGGACCAGTTACTACGAAGTCTGGATTAGCTTCTTTGATCATATCCAATACTTCTTTTTGAGCAGCTTCCATATTTTCACCGAAATATGAGTCACCACATACTACAGTTCTAACTACTTCGAACTCGTCTCCCAATTTACTGTCTAATTGAGCTGAGATAGGAGGTAATTGTTCTGCTATAAATGGTTTTGTATCAGCTTTTTCTTCTCCACCAATACCAGCGAAGAATTGGTTTATATAATGAACAACTCTAATTTTATCCATTAAGCTTACTTCCTTTCTTTATAAAAATTTACAATAATCGCTTCTGATATCGTTCATTTCTTCAGCGATTTCATCAACGTCAAGAACCATTTCCATCATACCAACTTGTTCATCATAAACGTCAGCATCGAATTGTTCTTTACATTCTTCTTCAACAACATGGTAAACTAACAATCCAAGTTCAACGCCTGCTAATGGGCCTGCGAATGTTGGGTCACCTGCTGTTACTGTTTCAGCTGCAAGACCTGCAGCTTCAGCTTCTGCGGCACCTAGAAGAACCACTACGTTTTCAGCTCCGTATTGTTCAGCGAAGTCTTTAACTCTCTTTTGGTTTTCTAAGTCCATAGCTCCTGCACTAGTTCAGACGAAACATTCTGTAGATGAGAAAATTACTTCTGTGTTAGGAACTGTGTTTACACATGTTTCAATTGCAAGACCAGGAATTCCATCACGGTCTCCAATTATGATAACTTTTTTATTTTCTAAAAATCCCATAATTATCCTTTCTTAAATTTAAATATATTTTGTTTTGAATAAATCTTTTTTATTAATTAATAAGTTTTTGCTGTTAATCTGTTGAATCCAGTTTCGTTAGTAGCACCAGTAATTGCTTGGATTTCTACTTCGATAGTACCGTCTTCTTTCAATGCTCCATCAGATCCACCAGCGATAGTGTCAACGAATTGGATGTGACCAATTACTTTGTCCATCTTTGGTAAAGTGATGAATTGGTTAGCATTACCACCAGTTACTACTGCAGTTGCAGCTGGGTCAGCGTCTGCTAATGATTGAGAAGCACCGTCACGTCCTGCATATTCATCAGTGATGATAACAGTTTTGATTCCTTTACCTTCAATCTTCTTACAGTTCATTATTAAGTCAGTATCTGGGTTACCGAAACCTTCTTGTGATACGATAGCAGCGTCAGCTCCTAAGAATTCACAAAGTTTTGCAGTCATGTCAGAGTGTCTAACTTTATCCATCAAGTATACATTTTCGTTAGTAATTACAACTCCTAAGAAGTTGATTGATTTACCGTGTTCTTTGTATAATTCTCTGATTACACCATTGTTTAAGTGAACGTAAGTTGGGTTTTTGTCACAAGCACTTACACAGTTACCTGAACAAATTGCTCCGTCCATGATTTCAGTTGGGTATAAGAAAGTTGGAATAATTTTCTTAGCGTCAACTCCATAAACATAAGTGTCGTGTAATAAACCTTGAGTTTGTAACATGTAAACATATACAACTTTTGGTAATTCTGGATATTGTTTAACTTGTTCTAAGATTGGAAGAGTTTCGAATGTTTCCCATTCATCTGCTTCTAAATCTTTTGCTAATCTACCGATGAAATCAGTGATTCTTAAACCAGCCATTCTAACTCCAGCTTCGTGATTGTGTTGTTTAACACCTTCAACTGGTTCGATAGTTACTACTAAGTTAACTGTCTTAGAGAATGGAGTGTATTCAGCACCTAAACCTGACATATCGATGATACCTTCTTGGAATCCTACGATTTTACCTGTTGTAACAACAGCAATGTCTTTAAGAGCGATAGTTTTACCTGAACCTACAGGGTCAACTTTGTTTAATAATCCTGGGAATATTTCTCCACCTTCAACTTTAACTCTTGGTTCGTTAACATCCTTAACTGGTGTTATACGAGTGCTTTCGCCTGGATGAGCGATATCAAAATCAATTGATTCTAAGTGTTCATCATCAGCTACACCTGATACATCTGCTAATTCTTTCTTATTAAGATACAAAATGTGGTCTTCGATTCTTGACTCACCTTCATCAAAGATGATGTCTTTAATAAAAATCTTACCTAATTCAAGACGCATATCTTAACCTCCTATAATATTTTTTTATTTAAACTCAATAGGGGAGTGACCCCTAATGAGTTTTTAACTAATTTACTTCTACTTTAATCTAGCTTGAGATTAGTTGTAGTGTTTTTGGATCATTGCTTCTATGTTTTCCAAATTAGCGTCATCTTTATTGATTTCATCAATTTTTTGACCGTCTTTGTACATTAACATAGTTGGTAATCCTAATACTTGTTGTTTGATAGCAACTCTTCTAGCTGAAGTAATGTTTAGTGAACAGAATTTAATTTTGTCACCGTATTTTTCAGCTAATTCATGAACGCCTGGCATAAGTGCCTTACATGGTTCACATCCGTCACTCCAGAAGTCTACGAATACTAATCCTTCAGCTTCTAATACTTCTGGTTCAAAAGTTTTCTTGTCTAATTCTAACATTTCAAATGCCTCCTAAAATTTTTATATTAATATTCTATCCAAAGTTTGACTGATTATGTCGAAGTCGACAACTCTAAAATCATCTAAGATTTCAGGTGGCCAACGCTTTGGTTTAGAAATATTCATAAACTTAGTTGCAGTGTTGATAGATTCTTCAATCATCATCAAAGAATCAGTATCAAATTTGTCACCCTTTTCCAAAATAACGGATCTAAAAACAGTTTCGTTAGGTTTTACTGATCCATAAAGTGGGTGAGTGACTAGGCGATAATTTTGATGAATTAAATCGCGTGCTTTTTTCAAAATTCCGATGTAGTCGATATCAATGTATTCAACTGTCACATCATTCCATTTGATAGCATCTTTAAAAAATTCATTGTTTGTGATTAATAACATCTTTTACCCTACCTGTCTTTTGATTCGTTATAAGCTATTTTCTAGCTCAATATTATTATATAACAAAATCACTCAAATGTAATCATATATAGGAAATCATAATAACCGCTCATAAAAAATCACAAATTACTTTATTAAATGAAATTTAATTTGTTAAAACCAAAACATTAATACGTAAATAAAAAATTCGAATTCTATTATGATTAAAAAAGCGATTACAATCTTCCAATCGCTATATGATAGACAATTCTCTGCTCTTATATTATAATTTACTCATAAGTTAATGTCAAATACGTATATATTATATAGAAGAAAATGGAGGCCAAAAAAATGGGAGCTAATTTACAAGAAATGTTCAAGAAACTTCCTCAAGTTTCAGAAATTTTAGAATCCGAAGAAATTTTAAAAGCTTATGAAGAATATCCTGAAGGTTTAATTAAAGATTCTGTAAGAGAATCTATAGAATTTTTTAGAAATAGAATATTAAATAAAGAAGAGTTTGATTTTTATAACAAAGATGTTATTGATAAAGCATTTGAACTTATGGACAAAAATTTTTCTCCATCATTGAAACCAGTAATAAATGCAACGGGGGTTATTTTACATACAAACCTTGGTAGATCATTGTTAAATGAAAAAGTTGTAGATAACTTGTGTAAAATCGCTGGAAATTATTCTAACTTAGAGTACGACTTAGATGAAGGCAAAAGAGGCTCCAGATATGTTCACGCTGTAGAACTTTTAAAAAGAATTACAAAAGCCGAGGATGCTGTAGTTGTAAACAATAATGCAGCTGCTGTTTTTCTTGCTTTAAATACTTTAGCTCAAAACAAACAAGCTATCATAAGTAGAGGAGAACTAGTTGAGGTTGGTGGATCTTTTAGAATATCTTCAATTATGGAAAAATCCGGTGCTAAATTAGTGGAGGTTGGTTCAACTAACAAAACACACTTATACGATTACGAAGATAATATTAATGAAGAAACTGCGCTTATCATGAAAGTTCACACTTCAAATTATTCTGTAGTAGGATTTAGTGAGAGCGTAAGTGGAGATGAATTGAGAGATTTGTGTGATGAAAAAGGCATACATTTAATAGAAGATTTGGGTTCAGGTTCTTTGATTGATTTGTCTAAGTTTGGACTTAGTTACGAGAGAACTGTCAAGGATTGTATTAATGAAGGAATTGATTTGGTATCATTCTCTGGTGACAAGATTTTAGGTGGACCTCAAGCAGGAATTATAGTTGGAAAGAAAGAATTGATATCTAAAATCAAGAAGAATCAATTGTTGAGAGCATTCAGAGTTGATAAGTTTACATTAGGTGCTTTGGAAGAAACTCTCAAATTCTACTTAGATGATGAAAAGGCAATTGCAAACATCCCAACTTTGAAGATGATATCCATGCCAAAAGAAGAAATTCTTAGAAAAGCTGAAAAACTTAAATCTATGATAGAAAAAGAAGTGGAACTTAATATGGAAATTGTAGAATCTCAAAGCGAAGTTGGCGGTGGAGCATATCCATTAGACAAATTAAATTCGTATTCTATTGCCGTTAAACCAGAAATGAAAGTATCGGAATTTGAACGTAGACTTAGATTATCTGATGAACATATCATTGGAACTGTTCATGACGACACATTCTTCATGGATTTAAGGTGTGTTTTCGAAAAAGATTTTGAAAGAATTGTAAATGTAATTAAATCTAATATATTGTAGAGAATTATGAGGAAAATCCCGGATTATTTATTCGGGGTTTTTGACTTTTTGAACAACAAATTTAGAAAAAATGTAGGAAAATATTTACAAAGTTAGAATTAATATGTTATAATGACTAAAAAGGATTTAATCCTTGTTTTTTTACTGTTTATTGTTTTAATGTAAAATTTTTAAGTTAATAATATTTAACTCTTTGCATTTTTTGGAAAACGATACACTAAATAATGTCAATCAGAAGAAAAATCAATAGGAGGTAAATTATGAAACAAAAGTATAACATAGGTCAGGTAATCACCTATGCTGGAGCGTTTATTGCATTACTTATAGGCTCTGGATTTGCAACGGGCCAAGAAATTTTACAATTCTTTTCTTCATATAGACTATATGGACTTATAGGAATTATGATTTGTTTTGGTTTGTTTACGTTTGCAGGATTATCATTCTTAAATGACGGTTATTATTCAAAATTCGAAAAACCAAATGAAATTTACAAATTGATGTGTGGAAATAAGATAGGAACTATCGTAGATTACTACGCAGTATTTTTTATTTTCTTATCTTATACAGTAATGATTGCTGGTGCACAAGCTACAGCTGTTCAACACTTTAATGCACCGAAATATGTTGGTGGAGCTATTATGGCTGCGGTTGTTATTTTAGTCGTAATGCTTGGATTAGGTAAAATTGTAGATGTTATTGGGAAAATTGGACCAGTTATTGCGATAATGGCAATCGTAATTGGGTTGATTTCTATTTTCATGAATATGGGTAATTTACAATCAAGTCTTGATCTTATTGAAAAATTAGTTAACAGTGGAGAAATTAAAGTAGCTAGTAAGAACTTCTTCCTAGCAGCTGGTTCATATGTAGGGTTTAATATGATATGGTTGGTTGCTTTCTTGGCAGAAGTTGGAAACACTGCAAAAAGCTTAAAAGATGCAGAAGCTGGAGTTTTCGTTGGATCTACAGGATTTTCAGTTGCGATATTCATCATGAGTATAGCAATCATTTTATCAATTCCTGAATTATACGACTCACAAATTCCAGTGTTGGTATTAGCTGGTAAAATTCATCCAGTCCTTGCAACAGTATTTTCAATATTTATAATGCTAGGTATATTTACAACATCTGTTCCATTATTATGGACAGTAACTGGAAGATTCTTTGATGAAGGCACAAAGAAATACAAATTATTTACTTTAATAGCTGGTATAGTTGGGGCAATCATTGGATTGACTTTGAAGTTTGACTCATTAGTAAACATCGTTTACGTTGTAAATGGATATATAGGAATGGTTCTTTTAGCATGGATGATTTATAGAAGTGCATCTGGAAAAGCTAAAAAACAAAGAATGGAAGCTGCACAAAGAAATAATATTGAATTTGAAGATTAAATTAGTTGGCGATTTTACATCGCTGACTTTTTTTATGAGCTTATTTATAAGAATTTACTATTAATCAGATAAATTAATAACAAAATAATTTATTATAAAAATCGAATATCCAACAAAAAAACAGCCTAATTATAGGCTGTTTTCTTTTTAAATAATAATAAGAAGAATATTCACTTTAAGTGAAATGTTAGATTTTATAAAAATTTACAATAATCGCTTCTGATATCGTTCATTTCTTCAGCGATTTCATCAACGTCAAGAACCATTTCCATCATACCAACTTGTTCATCATAAACGTCAGCATCAAATTGTTCTTTACATTCTTCTTCAACAACATGGTAAACTAACAATCCAAGTTCAACGCCTGCTAATGGGCCTGCGAATGTTGGGTCACCTGCTGTTACTGTTTCAGCTGCAAGACCTGCAGCTTCAGCTTCTGCGGCACCTAGAAGAACCACTACGTTTTCAGCTCCGTATTGTTCAGCGAAGTCTTTAACTCTCTTTTGGTTTTCTAAGTCCATAGCTCCTGCGCTAGTTCAGACAAAGCATTCAGTACTTGAGAAAATTACTTCTGTATTTTCTACTGTGTTTACACATGTTTCAATTGCAAGACCAGGAATTCCGTCACGGTCTCCAATGATTATAACTTTTTTATTTTCTAAAAAACCCATAATACATCCTTTCTTTATTTTAAAATATATTTTTCATTCTAATAAGAAGAATGAAATTACCACAATCGAACGCCTATCGTTCGTTGACATCATTATAATATCATAATAAAAAAAAATTGCAAATTTCACAGCAGAAATCTGCAATTCTTTTATAGAAAATCTCAATAAATGAAAATTAGAATTTATCTACGTATTTTTCAGCTTGAGTAGCAGCGATAGCGCCGTCTGCAGCAGCTGTAACTACTTGACGTAGAGTTTTTTGTCTAACATCACCAGCTACATAAACGCCTTCAACGTTAGTGTGCATTTCTTCGTCAGCTAAAACATATCCGTATTCATCTAATTCGATTTTACCTTTGAATACATCTGAGTAAGGGATTGTACCTACGAATACGAATACACCCATTGTTCCGTCATCTTCGTCACAGTGGTATTCTTCTTCGTTACCTGACTCTTTGTCAACCATAACGATTGATTCCAAGATTCCTTCACCTTTGATTTCTTTAATAGAAGTGTTGAATCTCATAGATAAGTTATCGCATTCCTTTGCTTCGTCTTCAGCAGTCTTATCACATTTTAAGTGATCGCCTCTAACTAAAAGAGTAACTTTTCTAGCAAATTTTGTTAAGTAAGTAGCTTCTTCAACTGCAGAGTTACCACTACCAACAACGAATACTTCTAAGTCAGTAAAGAAATCTGCATCACAAGTTGCACAGTAAGATACACCTTTACCAGTGAATTCTTTTTCACCAGGGCATCCTAATTTTCTTGGAGCAGCACCAGTAGCTATAATAACTGCTTTAGCTTCTAATACATCTCCATTTTTTAATGTAAGTTTTTTAACTTTGTCAGAAAAATCAACGTCAACAACATCTGCTCTTCTAATTTCAAGACCGAAGTTGTCGATTTGGTCAGCCATTTTTTTGATTAAGCTTGGACCAGATTCTCCAACAATTCCACCTGGATAGTTTTCAATAGAATCAGTAGTAGTGATTTGACCACCAGTTTTTTCTTTTTCAACTATCAATGTGTTCATTTTAGCACGTGCAGCGTATAAACCAGCTGATAAACCAGCAGGGCCGGCACCAATAATAATTAAATCATACATGTAAATTCACTCCTTAAATTCTTTTAGAGTAAGAACTCTATAAATAATAATATCACAAAAGGTCAAAAAAATCACTATTAAGCGTTTAGTTAGAAGAAAAAATAATTATAACAAAAATGTAACAATTAGGATATTAGCGTAATATAGCAGTTAGTTTACAATAAAACAATAAATATCTGTAAAATAATAAAAATTTTAGTAAAGTTATTGCATTTTACTAAAAACATAGTATAATAATAGTAAGAGATATGAAAAGATTTTCATAAGTGATTTGGTTAGAGTTACTTAGTCAAGCATACGCATTAATTTATTTATTAATCCAGGATATAAGAGGTTAAATGCTTGACAAAGGCAAATTTGAGAGAAGATTTGTTGTATCATAGTATAATCACAATAAAGGTTTTCAAGTATCTCAAAAAATTTAAGGAGGAAATTTTATGGATCAAAAAGCATTAAACGATACCATAGTGGCCATCAACAGTTTTCTAAGTAACAACATTTTATTGATTGCACTTTTAGGTTGCGGTATATTCTACACAATCTATTCAAAAGGCGTGCAATTTAGAAAATTAGGCGCAGCATTTAAACAAACTTTTGGGGGAGTTTTCTCAAAAGAAAAGAAATCTGAAGATGAAGGAGTATCTTCTTTCCAAGCATTAGCAGTAGCAATTGCAGCGCAAGTAGGTACTGGAAACGTTGCAGGGGTTGCAACAGCAATCATGGCAGGTGGTCCAGGAGCAATTTTCTGGATGTGGCTTGCAGCAATATTAGGTATGGCAACAATCTATGCCGAAGCAACTTTAGCACAAAAATTTAGAGAAAAAGACGACGAAGGTAACTACGTCGGAGGTCCTGCTTACTACATTAAAAATGGTATTGGACCAACTCATCCTGGATTAGCAAAAGTAATGTCAGTAGCATTTGCAATTTTAATAGTAATTGCATTAGGATTCGTAGGAAACATAGTTCAATCAAACTCAATCGCAACAAGTGTTGTAGCAGCAGTTGAAGGAGCAGGTGGACACCTTAATCCGATAATTGTTGGTATAGTAGTTGCAGTATTAGCTGGTGGAGTATTCATTGGTGGTATTAAGAGAATTGCAAACTTTGCACAATTAGTTGTTCCAATCATGGCATTGATTTATATAGTTGCAGCAATAGTAATGATGGTTAAATTCCATGATCAAATTGGACCAGCATTTAAACTTATATTCCAAGCAGCATTCAATCCTGAAGCAGCTCTTGGTGGTGCAATGGGTATCACAATTAAAGCAGCAGCGGCTAAAGGTGTTGGTAGAGGATTATTCTCTAATGAAGCTGGTATGGGTTCTACACCACATGCTCATGCTACAGCTCACGTAGCTCACCCTGTATTACAAGGTTATACAGCTATGGTTGGTGTATTCATCGATACAATTGTTATTTGTACAGTAACTGCATTAATGATTTTAGTAACAGGTGCTTGGACAGATAAAGGCTTGAACGGAGCTCTAGTTACTCAAGAAGCTTTCACAAGAGCATTCGGTACAAAAGGAACAGTTCTACTTGCAGTAGCATTAGGATTCTTCGCATTTACAACAATAGTTGGTTGGTACTACTTTGGTGAAACAAACATCAGATTCTTATTCGGTCATAAAGGTTTGTGGCCTTACAGAATTTTAGTATTGTTATGTATCATTGCAGGTTCTTTACAAGAAGTAGATTTAGTATGGAACACAGCAGACTTAACAAACTCATTAATGGTTATACCAAACATTATCGCTATCATCATGCTTCATAAACACGTTAAGAATATGAGCTTACATTATGAAACAAATGGTAAAGAAGGTTCATTATAAAATAAGTCAAGATTTATTTATAAGAGATAAAAAACATCACGAAAGTGGTGTTTTTTATTTGATGACTTTAGTCAGTTGAGTTCGCTTGCGAACGAAACAATAAACTACCCGCTATGCGGGTAGGCGTTCTTAGGTTATACCAAAAAAATCACCAAGTATTATAATAGAGTTGTTCAGACCTAAAATAATAAGAGGTGATTTTATGGCAAATAAAACTAATTCATTGTCTCACACAAAATGGATGTGCAAGTATCACATAGTCTTCACTCCAAAGTATAGACGAAAAGTGATATTTTATCAATATAGAGAAAGTCTCATAGAAATATTCAAATTACTTTGTAAATACAAAGGAGTAGAAATAATAGAAGGGCATATGATGCCAGATCATGTACACATGTTAGTAAGCATTCCATCCAAAATATCAGTATCAAGTTTTATGGGATATTTAAAAGGGAAAAGTGCTCTAATGATGTTTGACAGACATGCGAATTTAAAATACAAATTTGGCAATCGTCATTTTTGGGCAGAAGGATATTATGTGAGCACAGTGGGATTGAATGAAAAGACAATAGCAAAATATATAAGAGAACAAGAGCAACATGATATAGCACTTGATAAATTGAGTGTAAAAGAATATACAGATCCGTTTATGAAATAGAAATTAAAAATCCCTTTCAGAGATAGGCTAAAGTGGCAAAAACAGTTAGGTTTGAACGGAGTGAAAACCAGCGCCTTGAGACGCTGGTTGGTATCACTCGGGCTTATAGCCCTTGAACAAACCACCCGTTTTACGGGTGGTCATGATTTACTAAAATTAGATTGGATGATACATGTAGCTTGTTTGTGTAGAACGATAACAAGTTGATAGGGGGATAAGAGAAAATAAATGAGAATTTAAAAAGTAAGTATTCAAAATTTGAAAACTAAACAAGAAAATTAAAATTGAATTGCAATTAAAAATTGAAAAAAAATATACCAGATAAATCTGGTAAATATGTAAGCACACCCGAGTCTGTTAGAAAAAGCGGAGGCGATTCCTAATAGTTAGCTCAAAATAGGCACCCTCACATCACACAGAAATGACTGCTTATGGCTGCTACCTTCCGATCCTGACCAGGTTCACAGGTTCCTGTTGCGTGAGACCCACTTCTCAACACCACTTTTTAAGCTCATACCAACACTTTTAATCCCTCGCTCGGGAATTCGATCCTGCTGTAGCGATTGCAGGTAACAGGGCATCGCTAATTCCCCATCTAGTGCATGGCGGAGAGTAAGGGATTTGAACCCTTGAAACACGTTAATGTTTACATGATTTCCAATCATGCTCCTTCGGCCAACTCGGACAACTCTCCAGATATCGTATTGTTAAATTATAATATGATAATTAACATTTGTCAAATTTTTACAAAGTTAACAATATTAAAAATTTTCCAAATGGCAGTAGAATTTCTTGTAAAAAATTCTTGTTAATTCAAACAAAAAAGTAGTATGCCAAAACTGACATACTACATAAAATTCGATTTATTTTTTCTTTTTAATTGCATTAATAATAGATAATAGGATTACTGAACCTAAAATTGCAACTAGAATGCTGTAAAGGTTGAATCCGTTTACTCCGCTTTTTCCGATAATGCTCATTACCCAGCCACCAATTGTAGCTCCGACAATACCGCAAAGAATGTTAGCACCTGCTCCCATATTTGCATCATTACCAGTTATTTTAGATCCTATCCATCCTGCTAATGCTCCTACTATAATCCATGATAAAATTCCCATATATTAAACCTCCTTGTTGGTCATAATCTCTTACAGTGTTATTTATACCCTCGTTTTTGCAATTCTAAACATAGATTGTAAAAATTATTTAATAATTTGTAAAATAAACGTAAATAAATTGATAATTTATTGTAAAACACTTAGAAAAACTGATGAGATATAGTAAAATTAAATAAAGAGGTGTTATTAATGATTTATGCAGTAATAGATATAGGTTCAAATACTATAAGATTGTCAGTATATAAGGTGATTAAAGATTCTGTCAAAAATCTTTTTAATGAAAAGTCTACGGCATCGTTGGCTTCATTCATTGAAAAAGGAGTTATGAATGAACACGGTATTCAAAAACTAATCAATACTTTGAAAGAATTCAAAAATTTAATATCAAATTTCGAAGATATTTCAAAAACTTTTGCAATTGCTACGGCGTCGATTAGAAATTCTTCTAACAGACGCGAAATTATTGAGAGGGTAAGAACAGAAGTTGGAATGGATATTGAGTTAATAAGTGGAGAAGAGGAAGCGAAGTTGTCTTTTTTAGGAGCTGGTATTGATTCAAAAAGTGGAATTCTTACTGATATAGGGGGAGGAAGTAGTGAAATCGTAGTTTTCGAACAAGGAAAAGTCGTTAGAACTTCAAGTTTAAACATAGGTTCACTTGTAGCATTTGATAATTTTTCTAAAAATTTGTTCATGACAAATGATGAGAAGAAACTATTAGAAGATGATATCAAATTAATGCTTGCTTCTAATAATCTCAATAGAGTTGAACACGATATAGTTTGTGCGGTGGGAGGAACTGCCCGTGCTTGTCTCAAATTATACAATGAAATTTATGACAAAGAGTCTGGTAATGTGATCATTACAATGGATGGACTTAAAAATATGATTAATACACTCATGAATATGCCTGATAGAGAAAAAATGAAACTTATTTTAAAAGTAAAGGCGGATAGGGTTCACACATTAATTCCAGGAATGATTATTTTGTATAGAATTTCAAAATATTTTTATGCCGATCTTATCAGAATCAGCATGACTGGAGTTAGAGAAGGTTTTGTTTATCATAAAATTTTAGGAAGGGGATAAAATGTACGATATTTCGTTTACGCAAAATAGAGAACTATCGTGGTTGAAGTTTAACGAAAGAGTTCTTGAAGAAGCATCAGAAAAGAACGTGGAATTATTTGAAAGATTGAAGTTTTTTTCTATTTTTGATACTAACTTTGAAGAGTTTTTCATGGTGAGAGTAGGTAGTCTTACTGATATCAATGATATGAAGAAGAAAGTTATAGACAATAAATCATTGATGAATGCACAAGAGCAATTAGATTGTATCATGGATGAATCTAAAAGGTTGTATGAGAAAAAAGATTCTGTTTATGAGGATTTAAAACAAGATTTACAAAAAGAAAATGTAAATATTTGTAAAGTAGCTGATTTAGAAGATAAAGAAAAAAGGCTTGTGTATTATTACTTCAACTCTACGATTGCTCCTATTCTTAGCTTTCAAATAGTAGACAGGGTTCATCCATTCCCTCAAATTCCTAATTTGGCAATTGTAGTTTTGTTTCAACTCACTTCTCAATCTAAGAACAAAAAACAATTTATGGGATTGATTCAAGTTCCAGATAAAATTAAAAGATATGTAAAATTATCAGACACTAGAGTTGTACTTATTGAAGATGTAATCAGAGAATTTGGTCAAGAAATATTTGATAATTACGAATGTGAGGCAAAATATATTATTTCTGTGACTAGAAATGCAGACATCGAATACGATGACGAAGATTTGGAAATTGATGATGATTACAGATCATATATGAAAAAGATGATAAAGCTTAGAAAAAGATTGAGACCTGTAAGACTTGAAATTAACGAATTTCCAAATGACGAAACTAAAGAGTTCTTATTGAAGAATTTAAATTTGACAGAACATCGTATGTTTGTGACAAAAAGTCCAATGAGATGTGGGTTTTTGTTTGATTTGGTATACGATATGCCAAAGGATGTAATTCAAAAATATACTTATGAAGAATTTTCTCCACAAGATTCTTCAATGATATCAAAAGAAAAATCGGTTATAGAGCAAGTATACGATAAAGATTTGTTCCTTTCGTTTCCTTATGAATCCATTGATCCATTTATAAGACTTTTGAACGAGGCTGCTGAAGATGAGTCTGTAGTTTCGATTAAGATTACAATTTACAGATTGGCAAAGAATTCTGAAATCACTAAAGCTCTTATAAAAGCAGCTGAAAACGGCAAAGAAGTTGTGGTTCTTATGGAATTGAGAGCGAGATTTGACGAAGAAAATAATATTTTATGGTCATCTAGATTAGAAAATGCTGGTTGTAGAATTATTTACGGATTTGACCATTATAAGTGTCATTCTAAGGTTTGTTTGATTACTAAAATTAAAGATGAAAAGATTTCTTACATCACACAAATTGGTACAGGAAATTATAATGAAAAAACAGCAAAACTCTACACGGATTTTTCTTATATGACAACTAGACATGAAATTGGTGAAGATGCAAAGGCGCTTTTCGATAATTTTTTGTTAGGAAATTTGAATGGTGAGTACAAACATTTGATGGTAAGCCCTCATTCTATGCAGGTTGGACTTGATAAATTAATCGATGAACAAATTGAAAAAGCTAAGTTTTCAGATGATGGCTATATAAGACTAAAAATGAATTCAATTTCGGACAGAAAATTAATAGATAAACTTTCCAAGGCTTCTTGCAAAGGAGTAAAGATTGATTTGATGGTGAGAGGAATTTGTTGTTTGGTGCCAGGAATAAAAGATAAAACTGAAAATATCAATGTTTACCAAGTGGTAGGAAGATTTTTGGAACATCATAGAATTTATCAATTTGGTAAGGCTGAAAATTGCAAAGTATATATTTCTTCAGCAGACTTCATGACTAGAAATATCAGAAAAAGAGTGGAAGTTGCAGTTCCAATTTACGATGATTTTATTAAGCACAGAATATTGAATTTTATGGATATAATGTTTGATGATGATACTAAAATCAGAAAATTAAATCCGGACAAATCATACTCAAGAGTTGAAAATACTGAGAATAAGAATGCACAAGAAGCATTGATAAAAATTGCAAAAGAAAATGATGTAAAACAACAACCGGAAGTTAACGATGATAACAGAGTTATTAACTCAAAATCCAACGAAACTATAAATCAAGATAATAATGATAGTAAAAGAATGAATTTGTTCGATAAAATTAAGAATTTCTTCAAAAACTTGACACATTAATAAATTATGTGAGAATATTTAGGTATAATTTTTAATGGGGTGAAATTATGACAGAAAGAAAAGTTCCTAATTTTTTGATCGAATCAAATACAGGAAGTAATATAAAAAACATCGTTGGAATAGTCAGTGGTAAAGGTGGAGTAGGAAAAAGCCTTGTCACTTGTTTATTGGCAAACGAAATGGCAAAAAAAGGATATAAAGTTGGTATCATGGATGGTGATATTACAGGACCATCTATTCCAAAATATTTTGGTTTAACTGAAAAAGCGACAGCAGATGCTGAAGGGCACATCAACCCAGTTACGACATCTAATGGAATTAAAGTTATATCAATGAATTTGATGCTTCCAAAAGATGATGATGCAGTAATTTGGAGAGGACCTGTAATTGCTGGTGTTGTTAAACAATTTTATCAAGATGTAAATTGGGGAGATTTAGATTATTTGTTTGTGGATATGCCACCAGGAACTGGTGATGTTCCATTGACAGTATTTCAATCTATTCCAATTAAGGGAATTGTTGTAGCGATGTCTCCATCAGGACTTGTTGAAATAATTGTCAAAAAAGCATTGCACATGGCGAAAATGATGGGCAAAAAAGTCATAGGATTAGTTGAAAATATGAGCTACTTGGAATGCCCTGATTGTGGAAAACACATCGAAGTTTTCGGAACAAGCACTGTGGATAAAATTGCCGAAGAAGAAAATATCGATACAGTTTGCAAACTTCCAATTAATCCAGAAATTTCGAAATTAACTGAAACTGGAAAGATAAGTGAAGTTGAAACAAATTATTTGGAAAATATTACAGAAAAAATAGAAACTTTATAAAACTTATAAAACTAGCTCGTTTGGGGCTAGTTTTTTTCATAAATGGCGGAAATATCATAAATGCAACCGATAGTTGCGTAATTTCAAATCAAAGTTTGTAGTAATCAACTGCAAGATTTTATAAAATTAAATTAACAAAAATTCAAGGAGGTTTGAAATGATATTAAGTGACAAGATAATTCTTCTTAGAAAAAAGAATAATCTAACTCAAGAAGAATTGGCAGAAAAATTAGGAGTGAGCAGACAATCTGTATCGAAATGGGAAATGGGAAACTCAATTCCGGATATCAATAAGATTATTCAATTGAGTGATGTTTTTGGAGTAAAAACAGACTACTTATTAAAGGATGAGATTGATGATATTGAATATTCGGATGATACTGTCGAAGAGTTGGAGACTAAGAAGACAATTAGTGTAGAAGATGCTAATGATTTTATGAGTGCATACGAAGAATATTCAAATGACGTTGCTGATAGCATAAGCTTATTCATAATGTCTCCTATAGCAGTTTTGATATCTCAAATCATAGCCTTGACAACTAATGTTAAGAGTGAAGATTCCTTCGTAATAGTAGGGACTGTTGTATTATTTCTTATAATTGCTTTTGGTGTATATAAATTGATCGTGAAGGCGAATTTAATTGAAAAATATGATTTTATTTCAAAAGAATCATTTATCTTATCATACGGCGTAAAAGGAATAGTTGAAAAGAAAAAGGAAGAAAGAGAACAAAAAGATAATAAAGCAATTGCTAGTGCGATAATAATGTATATATTATGTGTGATTCCTATAATACTTGTATCTATATCAGAGAGTGAAGTATTACAATTATCAGCTATAATATTGTTGTTAATTATTGTATCAGCAGCTACTAATATTTTAATCAAAAAGCTTTCTGTGATATCAAGTTATAACATGTTACTTCAAGTAGAAGATTACACTATGAAAAATAAAAAATTGAGAGAGAAGATGAGCGGATATATTACAGCCTTCTGGTTAATAATAACAGCAATATATCTTGCAGTTAGTTTGTATACAAACAGATGGGAAATCACTTGGGTGATTTTTGCAGCAGGAGCGGTTTTGTTTGCGGCATTTTATTTCATCTTAAAATCTCATTTCAACAATAAAATGAAATAATAAATAAAAAAACATTCTCTAATATTGAGTAAAACTCAAAATAGAGAATGTTTTTGTTTTTATAAATCGCTAACTGTAGTATCGTCTACTTCTTCTTTTTTCACTGTGTTTTCATCTATTTCAGATTTCTTTTCATCTTCAAGGTTAAGAATTTCCATGAATTCTTCTCCGGTGATAGTTTCTTTTTCTAGTAAGAATTTTGAAATTTCGTGAAGTTTATCGATGTTTTCAGTTAAAATATTTCTAGCTTTTTCGTGAGCAGCTTTTATTATAGATTCTACTTTATTATCTATTTGCCCTGCTTTCTGATCGCTTGCAGCTAAAGTATTGCCACCGCCAAGATATTTTGAGTTTGTAGTTTCCAAACTCATCATGTCGAATTCGTCAGTCATACCGTACTGAGTAACCATCGCACGAGCGATTTTTGTAGCTTTTTCTATATCATTTGAAGCTCCAGTAGTTCTTGTGTTAAACACAACTTCTTCTGCACTTCTTCCTCCTGTTAATGTAACTATCATGTTAAATAGTTCTTCTTTGTTCATGAGGAATTTTTCTTCTTGATCTACTTGCATTGTGTAGCCCAACGCACCGCTTGTTCTAGGAATAATTGTAATCTTAGTAACTGGAGCGGAATGTGATTGCATTGCAGCAACTAATGCGTGTCCAACTTCGTGATAAGCTATAAGTTCTTTTTCTTTTGGAGTTATAACTGTGCCTTTTCTTTGTTGACCAGCTATTACAACTTCAACAGATTCTATCAAATCTTCTTGTGTTACGATATTTCTTCCCATTCTAACAGCTCTTAGTGCAGCTTCATTGACTATATTTGCCAATTGAGCACCACTTGTACCTGCTGTCATCAAAGCAACAGCTTTGTAATCCAAATCTTTTTCGATTTTGATTTTACGCGCGTGAACTTTAAGAATATCGATACGTCCTTGTAAATCTGGAAGTTCAACAGGAATTTGTCTGTCAAATCTACCAGGTCTAGTAAGTGCTGGGTCTAAAATTTCAGGTCTATTAGTAGCAGCTAGTATAACAACTCCTGAATTTCCACTGAAACCGTCCATTTCATTTAATAATTGGTTAAGAGTTTGCTCTCTTTCGTCGTTACCAGAAATTCCAGCAGTATCACGTCTCTTACCGATAGCATCGATTTCGTCGATGAATACGATACAAGGAGCTTTTTCTGCTGCTTGTTTGAACAAATCACGAACTTTACTAGCTCCTAATCCGACAAACATTTCAACGAATTCGGAACCACTCATTGAAAAGAATGGAACTTTTGCTTCACCAGCAACTGCTTGTGCAAGTAAAGTCTTACCAGTTCCAGGAGGTCCCACTAATAAAACACCCTTTGGCAACACTGCACCAATTTCGTTGTATCTTTTTGGATCGTGCAAGAAGTCAACAACTTCCAACAAAGCATCCTTGGCTTCCTCTTGACCAGCAACATCTGTAAATTTCTTGCCAGTTTGACTTTCGACGTAAATTTTTGCGTTGCTCTTACCAAATTGTAATGCATTGCCTCCCATTTTTTTAGTAGCTTGGCTCATTGCTAATTGCAAGAAACCAAATATTATTATAAATGGCAAGACAAATTGCAAGAAAATCGATAAAAGTGGTGCATATTTACTAGGAATGTCGCTTGAAAATTGGACTTTGCTTTCCAATAAACGATCAACTAATTTTTCGTCTCTAATCAATCCTGCTTTGTAAATGACGTTGTTTTTATCTTTTGATTTGAAATTGATATGAGTTTCTAATATTTTTACCTCTTTAACTTCTCCTTTATCGAGCATTTCGATAAATTTATTGTAAGGTACTTCTTCTTCTTTTGTTTTTGAAAAAGTAGGGAAAAGCAAGCCGGCAACCACAGCATAAAGAACTATAGCTATAAGATAATAAATTATTATCTTCTTCTTATTTTGCTTGTTTTCTTTCATATTGTGCCACTACATTAATTCAACATTTAATTTTTCGTTTAATAAATTCAAACTTTTGATAATACTATTGTATTCTTCGTTAGTTAATTTAATTTGTTTTTTGTATTTTTCAGAAATTTCTTCAACGATATTGTTGATGATTTTCTTACCTTTTTCTGTCAAGCGAACAGTAACAATTCTTTCATCTTTTTCAGATCTTTTTCTTGAAACATATCCTTCTTTTTCTAATGCTTTACACAAGTTAGAGATGTTTCCACCAGCCATACCAACTAAAACTCCGATATCACCGATAGTCAAATCATCATTTTTGCCTAATTCAAATAAAGTTTTAACTTTCATAATAGTTAATCCGTATTTATCTGAAATTGGTGCCAATAAAGCGTCTGTTTTACGATAAGTTTCTCTCAACAATTGAGACAATTCTGTGTTAATTAAATTGTAATCCATATTTTCCTCCATTTAATTTTTAAAATATTATGTGTTTTGATATAATAAAATACACATAAGTGGTTATCCACTAATTACAGTATATATGTTAATTATATAGAAATTATGGAGATAAATGTAAAATATGGAAAATTTTAATAAAAAAGACTATAAAAAATTGTGGGTGAATTTTGAGTCTAGTACACAAGCTATGGATTTACTCGTAATTTTATATAATATAGAAATTTTTGAAATATCTTTAATTACAATAGAATCTGATGTAAATAATAACGTTCTAGATTTGATGGATAATTTGGATTGGGATGTAGAAGTTGTATTTTTGAAAGATTTTATGAGTGAAAATGATGTCGTATTATCAAGATTTTTAGGTGATTTTAAAAATATTGATTTGCTTAATTTCTCTAACATGAAATATTTGTCAGAATTTTTTACGGAAAACACTGAGACTCTTGAATCATTAGATGATATTTTTATGTACGACAAATACGTCAAATCAAATGACAGCGATTTGAGTGTATTAAATGGTAAAAGTGTGTTTATGATTACGAATGACACGTTTAACAAAAATGATTATACTGATATTTTGAATGAAATGTTTGATGAATCATCAGAAAAACTAATTGAAGATTTGTTCTTGTTGTACGCATACTCCAAAAAAGATCATTTTATTTATGCACAAACAAATTTAAAAATTGATGAAGAAAATAATTTGATTGAAGGAGAGGGAATTGAAACGTACATTTCAGTTACATATAATATCGATAGATTTAGAGAATTTTTAGAAAGCGTGATTATTTAATGAAAACAAAGTTTAAAATAGGCTCTTCTATGTCACTTTTCTTAGCAAGTTTATCCATCGGAGTATTTTCAGGTGGACTGGCTGTATTTTACAGATATTTGTTAAGTAAATTAGAAGTGGTTAGAAATTCCATTTATTCTAACAACAGCTTTCCAAGAGCTATTTTAATTATCGCAGTATCATTTGTCCTAGGAATTGTGGTTAGCAAATTACTTAAATGGGCTCCACTTTCTGGTGGTAGTGGTATTCCTCAAGTTCAAGGAGAACTTATCGGAGCTTTTAATCAAAATAGTTTTAGAGTTACTGTTTCCAAAATTGTAGGAGGAGCAATTGCCTCATTAGTGGGACTTTCTTTGGGAAGAGAAGGCCCTTCAATTCAATTGGGAGCTAGTAGTGCTAAGTGGTTATCAGAAAAATTTGGAAAAAGCAAAACGGATGAGAAATTGTATTTAACTGCAGGAGCTGCGGCAGGTCTTTCAGCTGCTTTTTCAGCCCCAATTTCAGGTCTTGTTTTCATATTGGAAGAACTTCATAAATCTTTTTCAAAAAAAGTAGTTGCAATAAGTTTTGCAGCAGCGGTGGTTGCTGATGTCATAGCTGTTGGAATATTCAAAATCAAACCAGTGTTTTCTTTTGGAATGACTCATGTACTGCCAACAAAATATTATTTGTTGATTTTTCCAATGATTATACTTTGCTGTGCCGTTGGGAAATTATTTAATTATTCAATCACGTTTTTCCAAGATGTATTTGCGAAGATTAAGCTTGAACAAGATTTGAAAATAGCGATATTTTTTGCGTTTGTATCTGTAGTTGGATTATTCTACAAAGATATTTTAGGTGGAGGCCATTCATTTATAGAAAATATGGCAGCAGATAATTACCATTCATTTTTGCTTTTAATAATACTTTTGTTATTCAAAATGTTTATGACATCAACATCTTATGCAACAGGAACTCAAGGTGGTATTTTCTTGCCGGTTTTGGTTCTAGGTGGAATTACAGGATTATTTTATTTTAATTTAATGAGTGCTTTCGGCGTTGTGCAAGATGTTTATTTGTCAAATTTTGTTGTGCTTTCTATGGTTTGCGTTCTAACAGCTGTTGTTAGAAGTCCTCTTTTGAGTGTTGTGTTGGTACTGGAATTAAATGGAAATATGACACATCTATTGGGGTTGGCATTTTGTTCAATCATGGCATATTTTATATGCAAGGCTTTAAATTTCGAACCAATTTACGATATTTTATTAAAGAGAATGTTGAACAAAAGAGTTGTTGGAAAAGGTGTTAATGATAAATTCACAATGTTTGATATAAAACTTGGATATGAAAATTGTGTTTCCAATAAGAAAATCAAAGATATTGATTTTCCAAAAGACGCATTGATTGCAGAAGTGGATTCAAATGGAGAAAAATACGTTCCAAATGGAGATAGCGTATTAAAAACAGGAGATATTGTCACTGTTTTAGTAAAAGATGAACAACTTTATGATACTAGAATGAAAGTTCTTGAAGTTTTTGGAGAAAATAATGGATAAAATAAAAGAAAACTTGAACTATATATTACTTGCAGTAGTCGCTATTCTTGTATGTATCTTGGCAGTGATGATGTTTTCTAAGAAAAATGTATACAATATTAACACTGGAAATAGCACCGTATTGAAGAAGAATTACGTAGTAACTCACTATGATAACAAGATTTTCATGTACCAAAATGAAAACTTAATTCTAAAACAAGATTACGACGACAAAAAGCCTTATTATTTTGATGGCAAATTTCTTTATTTGATTGATAAAAAGGATTTGTTGCAATATAATACAAAAGGAAAGATGAATTCAAAGCTATCTTTTAAATCTGATATTTCCTATATTTTTGCAAACAAAGACCATATTATTGTCGATACACAAAATGAATTTTCAATTGTTAATAATATGAAAATTTTGGAAAGCTTTGATATGAAAGACGAAGTATCTAGTTTGATAGCATCGGACAAATCAAATTATGCTTTTAGCACGATAGGAAAGCGTGACGGAAGAATTTTTTCAAAGATTTACATGTACGATGAAAAGGGACTTTTCTACAAAAATATTTTCATCGATAAGCCGATTTTTAGAATGAAATACGTTGAGGGCAAATTAATCGTAGTATTTGATGGGTACATCAAAGTTTTTGACAAAGCAAAAATTACAAAATCGAAATCATTCGACGGTACAAAAGATGTTGGGGTTTCAGATAAAAATGTATATGTAATTACAAAAAATGGGGAACTTTTAATTTACGATAAGGATTTGAAATTGGTTAGCCAATCTAAAATAGATGATTCACTTAAAATATATTCAAATGACAAAAACTGCATATTATATAACCAAAATGGGTATTTTATGTTTGAGGATTCCAAACTAGTGGAATATAAAGCATCGGATCTTAAATCAATTACAGGAGAA
The DNA here is from genome assembly GCF_000159695.1 of Finegoldia magna ATCC 53516. Classification (NCBI taxonomy): domain Bacteria; kingdom Bacillati; phylum Bacillota; class Tissierellia; order Tissierellales; family Peptoniphilaceae; genus Finegoldia; species Finegoldia magna. The sequence goes on along the minus strand of NZ_CM000955.1, from coordinate 690,496 downwards.
GATGATTTTTATTTAGTATTTAATAACAGAATAGAAAGGATTAGGTAATTATGGAAATTGTAGATGCAAGAGGACAAGTTTGTCCAAGACCAATTATTATGACAAAAAATGTATTTGATGAATTAGAAGAAGGTACTGTTAAGACACAAGTTGACGACATGTACTGCGTTGAAAATTTACAAAAATACGCAAATGGTCAAGGTTTCGAATTCAGTTATGTAGAAACTGATTATGGCTTCGAAACTACTATTGTAAAAGAAAAAGGAGCAGAAAAGAAGGTTGAAGAAACTAACGGTAATTTAGTTTTAGCATTCTCAAGCGATAAAATGGGTGATGGAGATGAAAAATTAGGCAAATCACTTATTAAATCATACATTTATTCTGTAGCAGAAGCTGACGAAGTACCAAGTACACTTTTATTCTTCAACTACGGAATACATTTGACAACTGAAGGATCAGAAGTTATCGACGATTTAAAGAAAATCGAAGAAAAGGGTGCAAAGATTATGACTTGTGGCGCTTGCTTGGACTTCTACGATAGAAAAGAAAAACTTTTGATAGGCGAAGTTACTAACATGTATGTAATTTACGATACTTTATCAAAATCTGACAGAAATGTAATTATTAGATAATGGAAAAGATATTACTAACTTTTACATCAGTTAATTTTACAATGATGACAGAAAGTAAACTTGTGAGTATGGGATATGATATTAAAACTATCCCTACTCCAAGGGAAATTTCTGAAAGTTGTGGATTAGCTATTATGTTGGATCCAGATAAAAAAGATGAGATGATTGCATTGAAAAAAGAGCTTCCAATCGCTAAGATATGGTCGTATCTTAAAGTAGATGGAGTAATTTTTGTAAATGAGGTAAAAGAATAATTCATGTTATTTAATATTGAAAAGTTCAACCAAATATTTTATAATTCTGCTGGTCAACTAAATTTGTTGGCCAAGATTTTATTATCCCTGCTAATTATCGTGCTTACGCAAATCGTCGTAAGCATTTTAACTAAAAGCTTCGATAAATTATTAATGAAAAAGGGAAAATCTGTTGAAGGCAGACAAATCACAGTTACTAAATTGTTGAACAATACCATCAAATATATAATTTATTTTTTCTGTGTAGTCCATGTACTAGATTTGTTTGGAGTAAAAACAGATAAGATATTGGCTACTGCAGGTATTGGTGGGGTTGCTATTGGTTTTGGGGCACAATTTATAATAAGAGATGTAATCAGTGGACTTGCGTTGATTCTTGAAAATCAATTCAAAGTCACAGACCATGTGATTATAAATGGAATTGAAGGTAACGTTCAAGAATTGGGACTTAGAGTTACAAAAATAAGAGGATTTGACGGAGCTATTCATATGATAAGTAATGGTCAAATCAACACGGTGACTAATTTATCCAAAGAAAACCAAAGAATTGAAGTTAAAATGGAAGTTCCAATCAAATACAGTTTGGGTCAATATACTGAAATCATAGATGAAATTTCTAATGAATTGGTAGATGAGTATTCAGATATTGTAAAAAAACCAGAGCTAATAGGCGTTACAAAAATGGATAAAAACTCCATGACTATTACGATTTGGGGTAGTTGTAAACCAGAATCTCAATACTTGTATCAAAGAGAAATTATCAAAAAATTCATAGAAAAAGCCAAATCAAAATCAATGGATTTGAATTGTTATTTTGTAGCAGGTGATGAAGATGAAATATAAAGTAAATGATATTGTAACACTAAAAAAAGGTCACCCATGTGGTGAAAACAAATGGGAGATTTTAAGAACTGGAGCAGATATTAAATTAAAATGCTTGGGTTGCGATAAAATAGTGTGGCTTACAAGGTTAGAATTTAACAAAAGAATCAGGAAAATTCAAGATAAAAACGGCAAATTTGTATCCATAGTTCATTACGAACCAGAAGATGACGAATAAAAAACGATAGGAGAATTATGAATTACGTTGTAATACCAGCGTACAAACCAGATGAAAAACTCACAAAATTGGTGGAAAATTTAAACAACAACCACATCAATATAATTGTGGTTAAAGACGGTCCGTGCGAATATGATTTTTCAAAACTTAATAATATAGTTCTTCTTGAGCATCAAACTAATATGGGAAAAGGAGCTGCACTTAAAACTGCATTCAAATATTTGAAAGCACAACAAGCGTCAGGGACTGTGGTTACAAGCGATGCAGATGGACAACACTTGGTCAAGGATATTTTGAAATTGATAGAATATTCTGAACAAAATCAGGATAAATTAATACTTGGAGTGAGAGATTTGAAAAGAGGAATCCCTCTTAAATCTCTGCTTGGTAATACTATAACTAGAATGGTATTTTATTCTAGTTCATCGAAATACATCAAGGACACGCAAACGGGACTCAGAGCTTTTAATACGTCTAATCTTGATAAAATGATAAGAATCGAAGGAGAAAGATACGAATACGAAATGAATATGCTTTACGAATTCGATTCTGAAAGCATAATGCAAGTTCCTATCGAAACTATTTATATAGAAAATAATGAAACAAGTCATTTTAATGCACTAAAAGATTCAGTCAAAATCTACAAAAGCATACTGAAATTTTCTGCGTCAAGTTATTTGAGTTTTTTGGTGGATTATTTTACTTTTTTATTGTTAGTTTACAAATTAAACGTACAAAGTTTGGTGCTGTCCAATATAATAGCAAGGGCAGTGTCAAGCACGTTTAACTTTTATGTGAATAACAAATACGTATTCAAAAATAAAGATAAAATCCTAAAAAAATACATCAAATACGTGACATTAGTAGTGTTCATACTAGCTTTGAATACTATTGTGTTGAAAATTTTGTCAAGTTTAGGAATTAAAGTTTTTGTGGCAAAAATCATAACTGAAGCTTTGATGTTCATAGTAAGCTACAACATTCAAAAAAGAATAATATTCAAATAGCACTTTTAATAGAAAAAATTATAGAGTTTTTAATAGAAGTGCTTTTTTAGTGCAAATCTTTAAAATTTTGTAGATTTTTGTGCATTAGGTTTGTTGTATAATAATTTTGAAAGGAGATTATTATGAAAAAAATTGGATATTTGTTATTTGCGATTATCATTTCATTATTAATGGTAAGTTGTGCGCAAAGTGACAAATCAAGAGTGTCTGATGAACTTAACTTAAAATTAGTTAAAGCAAATCAAATCATGGAATACGATGATCATGGAGCAATGGGAGATGGGACAAGATTTATAACATTTGAATTTGACAGCAACGATACATTGAATCAGATAAAATCGGATAGTAACTGGAAGAAATTTCCATTGGATAAAACAACGAAAACTTTAATGTATGGAGATGAAAAAACATCATCTTATGTGACGGATCATAATTCCAGATCGCTTTTTCCAGAAATTTCTGAAGGTTATTATAAGTTAATCGACAGACAAGAAGATAAGAATCAAAATATTTTAAAACGTTCATCTTTGAATTTTACACTTGCAGTTTATGATACAAAAACTAATACTTTGTTTTTTGCAGAAATTGATACTTAAAATTGAAAATCTAATAAAAAATAGCAAACCAACGGTGGACATTCCTCACGTAAATGGTTTGCTATTTTTATTTTATTTCAATGGTTTTTCGAATGCTATTCTCTCGTCTGTTTTTCTTATATAAACTATCCCACATTTTTGAAATCCGTTTTTCTCAATAAATCTTAGCATGGATTTGTTGTCTTTGTGTGTGTCCACTCTTATGGAGTCGTAGTTTAATTCTTTTAATTTATTTTCAAAGAAATCCAACAGATTTTTGGCTACATTTTGTGATTTGTAATCTGGGTTTACTGCTATTCTGTGAATTACTCCGTATTTTCCATCGATTAGCCATTTTCCATCTATGTTTTTATAATCCTCATCCCCATCCAAGACTAACACAGCCATTCCTACAACTTTTCCATCTATTTCTGCTACGTATAATCTGTTTTCTTTCAAATCAGTTAAAAAAACATCTTCATTAGGATAATTTTCACTCCATTGATTTATTTTATTTTCTTTCATATATGATTTGGCGTTTTCAACAATTTCCATTATTTGTGCTATATCATTTTCGTTTGCAATTCTTTTTATCATTTTTCACCTCATTTTATATAAAATTTTAACATATTTCAAAAAGTATTTTAATATTAAAAAAATTTCGATATTTTTGTGTTAATTTTTATTGTAAATGTGTTATAATTTTATGTGGAAATCAGTTAAGGAGGCAACATATTGAAACCAAATATTTACTCTGAGATTGATAAGTTAAAATCTGTAATAGTTCACAGACCGGGAGAAGAATTAAATAATTTGACTCCTGATTTTATGGAAGAGTTATTGTTCGATGAACTTCCTTACTTGGAAAATGCTATCAGAGAACATGACTTTTTCTGCGAAACTATGCGTAATGAAGGTATTGAAGTATTATACCTAGAAGATTTGGCTGCAGAATCTATCAAACAAGATGACGTTAGAGAACAATTTATCGAAGATTTCCTAGAAGAATCGGGAAATAAGTCCGCAGATGAAATCAATTTACTAAGAGATTTACTTACAAATATCTCAGATGAGAAAGAATTGATACTTAAAACTATGTCAGGAGTTAGGTTGGATGAAATCGGTATTAATGACGAAAGTGGAAGACTTTTGGCTGTTAATCCAATGCCTAACTTGTATTTCACAAGAGATCCATTTTCTTTTGTAGGAAATTGTGTGAGTATCAATAGAATGTGGTCGGAAACTAGAAATAGGGAAACGCTTTATGCAAAATATATTTTCACTTATAATTCTAGATTCAACGATATTGAAAAAATTTACGATAGAACAGAAGATACTTCTATCGAAGGCGGAGATATTTTAATATTGAACAGCGAATGTGTAGCTGTTGGTATTTCTCAAAGAACACAAAAAGAAAGTGTTGACAAATTCGCTAAGAATTTATTGGAAAAATCAGATTTCAAATTTGTTTTGTCTTTCAAAATTCCTAACAAAAGAGAATTTATGCACTTGGACACTGTGTTCACAATGATTGATAAAGGAATTTTCACAGTTCACCCACTTATAGAAGGACCTTTGTATGTTGAAAAGTTGTATCTTGAAGATAACACTTTACAAAGAGAAGTTCAAAAGGGTTCATTAGAAGAAATTTTATCTACAAATTTACACGTTGATAATGTAAAAATTATAAGATGTGGAGGAACTAATCCGATAGATCAAATGCGTGAACAATGGAATGACGGTTCAAATACTTTGGCGATTGCACCAAATACTGTTATTGTTTACGACAGAAACAATGTTACAAACAGCTTGTTACAAGAAGCTGATGTAAATATAAGAACTATTAAATCAGGCGAATTATCTAGAGGACGTGGGGGTCCAAGATGTATGAGTATGCCATTTGAAAGGGAGATGTAATTATGTTAAAAGGAAGAGATTTTTTAACTTTAAAAGATTTCACTAAAGAAGAAATCGAACATTTACTAAATGTAAGTGCTGCATTAAAAGAAAAGAAAAGAATGGGTATTGTAGGAGAAACTTTAAAGGGCAAAAATATTGTTTTGTTATTTGAAAAAACTTCTACTAGAACAAGATGTTCATTTGAAACAGCTTGCCACGATGAAGGTGGTAATGTAACATTCTTAGGTATGAATGATAGCCAATTCGGTAAGAAAGAATCTGTAAGAGACTCTGCTTTAGTCTTATCAAGATTCTACGATGGTATCGAATTTAGAGGATTTGACCATGCAACTGTAGAAGAATTAGCAAAATATTCTTCAGTTCCAGTATGGAATGGTTTAACTGATATTTATCACCCAACACAAATCTTAGCAGACTTTTTAACTGTAAAAGAAAACATCCACAAAAACTTAGACCAAGTTAAATTCGTTTATGTTGGTGATGGTAGAAACAACATGGCAAACTCTTTAATGATTGGAGCTGCTAAATTAGGTATGGAATTTGTAAATCTTGCACCAAAAGAATTACATCCATCAAACGAAATGATGAACTCTATCCAAGAAATTGCCAAAGAATCTGGTGCTAAAATCACAGTTACTGACGATTTCAATAGCTTAAAAGGTGCAGATGTAATCTACACTGACGTTTGGGTATCAATGGGTGAAGAAGATCAATTCGAAGAAAGAATTAACTTACTTAAAGATTACCAAGTAGATATGAAGAAAATCGAAATGACTGAAAATCCTAACGTAATCTTCTTACACTGCTTACCATCTTTCCACAACTTAGAAACTAAAGTTGGTCGTGAAATCCACGAAAAATTTGGTTTGTCAGAAATGGAAGTAACTGATGAAGTATTCTACAGCAAATATTCAAAAGTATTTGATGAAGCTGAAAACAGAATGCACACTATAAAAGCAGTTATGGTAGAAACAATCGGCAATAAATAAATTTTAAATTTTTGAGAGATAGCTTTTGTACTATCTCTCATTTTTTATTGCTAAATATTGCAAAATTCCGGAATTTTTGATAAAATATCTTGTCATCGTCAATAGTTACGATTTGTCAAAAAACGTATATTATCACGGATTTTTGATATTATATTAGTATAAGATACGAATGAGAGGTGAAATATGAAAAGTTTTTACAATAGAATATTGAATTACAGTACAGACCAAAAATTTATTCTGTTGACTGCTATTGCAATGTTTATGCCGTTTTATATAGGAATCGGCGTTTTGATAGTGGATATGTTTTATTTTGTGTATCAAAATAAATTCAAGGAAATTTTTGATAAGTCTAATCTGTCTGTTTTTGGATTGATTTTCGCTGCTTATTCCTTATTAGTAAGCATTGTGTTCAACAATACTTATGGAATACTTGCGACTGTAGGAATGTTTGTGCTTTTTGTATTTGTGCTCTTTATTAGGAAAAATATGACAGAACAATTTATGGAAGACTGCATGATAATTATCATGTTGTTTGCATCGTTCTGTTTCTTGATAACATTGACTCAGTATTCGATAATTTTGAAGAACAATTCATTCAACTACACGCAATTCATGAAATACATCAGTGAAAATAGAACGACTGTTGGAACATTCTTTTTCAATGCAAATTATTATGCTATGGTGTGTTCTTTGGTTGGAATAATCAGTGCATACAAGTATTTTTCGACAGAATCATTTGAAAGATTATTTTCTTTTATAGTTGGAGTTTTAAGCGTTCTAACTTTATTGATCACAGATTCAAGGGGAGCGATGTTTGCTAGTTTCATAGCTGTGTTTGCTCTTACGATTATGATGAAAAAAAGAAAATACACTGTAGCGATTATTTCATTATTTGCATTGGCATTTGTTGGAATTGTGGCAGCGGGTAGGATGGATTTGGTTCCAAGAATTGACAAAATTGGATTCGATATGGGTCTTAGAAGATCGATTTGGATTAGTGCTATTGCAGCTTTCAAGAAAAACTTCATAATTGGTGTTGGTCCACTTGGAATTCACAATATTTACACTACAATAAGAGATCGTGCGATTGTCCACTCACACAATTTGTATTTGGATATTTTGGTTAATTTTGGATTGATAGGAGCAGGATTGTTGGTTCCAATTATCTGTCAATTGTTCAAAGAAATCAAAAGCCTATATTCAAAAAAATACACTAAAATGATTGTTGCAATGATAATTATGGTTATGATTCACAGTATGGTGGATGTTACAATATTTTGGACACAAACTTCATTCATATTTTTAACATTTGTTGTAGGAGTTGGTGAATTATCCACTGTGCCTGTTGCAGAATTAAGTTTGTTCAAGAATAAGAAAACTTTTAATACAAAAAATATTTACGAAAAATAAAACAAAAATTTCAAGATAGTTGGTAAAATATACCAACTATCTTTTTTACTTTAAAAAAAACACAATATCAATTATAATAGTAAACAAGGAGGATTTTGAATGAGTTTTAAATTTTGTTCGCTATCTAGCGGTTCAAGTGGAAATAGCGAATATATAGAGACTGAACACTCCAAAATTTTAATCGACGCAGGTTTTAGTGGTAAAACTATTGAGAACCTACTTAAATATATAAATGTTGACCCAAGCAAATTAGATGCGATTTTTGTGACGCATGAACATGCAGATCACATCAAAGGAATTGGCGTGTTGAGCAGAAGATACGATTTGCCAATTATCGCAAATGCCGAAACTTGGTATGCAATGGATAACAAAATTGGGAAAATAAATGATAAGAATATTTATGTCTTCGAAAATAATAGACATATTAATTTCAAAGATTTGGATATTTTGCCGATTAAAACTAGCCACGATAGTGCAAATAGTTGTGGTTATGTGATTAGTAAGGACGACAAAAAATTATCGATTGTCACTGATACTGGAATTATTGAAGATAGTGTGTACGAAGAAATTAAGGATTCAAATCTTTTTTTTATTGAGGCAAATCACGATGTAGATATGCTGAAGTACGGAAGCTATCCTCCAGCATTGAAACAGAGAATTTTGTCGGATCATGGGCATTTGTCCAATGATTCCTGCGCGTATTTATTGGGAGATATTTTAAGAGGCAATCATGAAGTGATTCAATTAGCGCATTTGAGTAAGGAAAACAATACTCCAAGAAAAGCGCTAAGTACTGTTGAAGATTATTTGAAAAGTTTGGGACTTGATGTTGGAGAGGCTGCGACAGTAGAAGTAGCTGAAAGATACAGTCCTAGTAACATAGTAGATTTAGAAAAAATGGAGATATATGCAAAGAACTGTACAAGAAGTTGAAAGAGCAATTATAAAAAAATATAGAAAACACATTTGGTCAAAGTTTATCAAGGCTATAAAAGAATATGATTTGATTCAAGACGGCGACAAAATAGCCGTGTGTATGAGTGGTGGCAAGGATAGTTTACTTCTTGCGAAATTATTCCAAGAACTTCAAAAACACGGAATGAATAATTTTGATCTTGAATTCATAGCGATGAATCCGGGATATAGTGAAGAAAATATTAGACTTGAGAAGGAAAATTTTGAAAAACTTAACATTCCTTATCACATGTATGATACTGATGTATTCAGTGTTAGTGAGAAAATTTCATCGAACAATCCGTGTTATATGTGTGCAAGGATGAGAAGAGGGGCACTTTACTCCAAGGCAAAAGAACTTGGTTGCAATAAAATGGCGTTGGGTCATCATTTTGATGATGTGATTGAAACTATTTTATTGAATGTTTTGTGTTCTGGAAATTATAAAACAATGATGCCAAAGCTTCACTCAAATAACTTTGAAGGAATTGAACTTATAAGACCGATGTATTTGATTAGAGAAGAATCTGTAAAAAGTTGGTTAAATTATTCGGGATTAAAAGCCCTAGACTGCGCTTGTTCTGTAACTAAGAAAACAGAAGGGTCCATGAGGAAACAAATCAAACTTTTGATTGCAGAATTGTCGGATAGAGGATTTACAAATGTAGAAAATTCTATATTTAAATCCAGTGAAAATGTTGATGTATCCAGAATTCTTGGGTATGAATATAATGGTGAAAAGTATAACTTTTTGGATACTTACGGTGAAAATGATTTATAATCGTTAATTTATAGGAGGAAATATGGGAGTAGAACCAATTAAAATCCAAGAAAATTTGTATTACTTGGGTGTGAACGACAGACAAACAGAATTTTTTGAAAATATGTGGCCGTTGCCTTATGGAGTAGCTTATAACTCTTATTTGATTACAGGCGAAAAAACTTGTTTGATGGATACTGTAAAAGTTAGCAAGAGTGATGAATTTGTAGATAATGTCAAAGCAATATTAAAGGATAGAAAATTGGACTATTTGGTAATTCATCACATTGAACCAGATCATTCAGGATCAATTCCACAAATTTTAGATCTTTATCCAGATCTAAAAATCGTAGGAAACAAGAAAACAAGATCAATGTTGAATGATTATTATGAAATTGATTCAGATCATTTCGTTGAAGTTGGAGAAGGCGATGTACTTGATTTGGGAGATAGAAAACTTACATTCTATTTGACAGCAATGGTTCACTGGCCAGAATCAATGGTTAGTTACGATGCTGAAAATAAAATTTTATTCTCACAAGATATTTTCGGTGGTTTCGGAACTAATGACGGAGCAATCTATGATGACGAATTAGATTACGATTTAAGAAGAACAGAATTCAGAAGATACTATACAAATATCGTTGGAAAATATTCTCAAATGGCAGTACGTGCTATTAACAAATTATCTTCTTTGGAAATCAAAACAATTTGTCCAGTTCATGGTTGCATTTGGAGAAAACAACCTTCAAGAATAGTTGAAGATTACACTAAATGGGCAACTTATGAAGTAAATGAAGGAGTTGTAATAGCTTATGCATCAATGTATGGTAATACAGAATTGATGGCAGATCAACTAGCTAGATATTTGGCAGATGAAGGTGTTAGAAATATTGAAGTGATGGATGTAAGTAAAACTCATGAATCTTATATACTTTCAAATTGTTGGGAAAAGAAATCATTAGTATTAGGATCTTGCACATACAACAACACTGTATATCCAGTAATGAATAATTTATTGAACATTTTAAAAATGCAAAAATTAAAAAATCATGTGGTTTCTGTTTTTGGATCATTCGGATGGAGCGGTGGCGCTGTCAAAAATTTAAAAGAATTTGTTGAAGAAGGAAAATTCGAAACAACAGAAACAGTTGTTGAAGCAAAAGGTCGCATGAAAGAAGAAGACGATCAAGGCTTAAGACAAATGGCAAAAGAAATCGCAGCAAAAATTAAATAATAAATTTTAGAATCAATCATTAATTTGATTGGTTCTATTTTTTTATCTGACAAAATGCGTTAAATTAATAATTATTATCAAAAAAATCCTAAAAAATGATTTTTGGTGTTATTATTGAACTAATATGGGTATAAATAGCTTAGTGGTTATTAGGTTAATAGCTAATAAATAAAATTTGGAGGTAATGATTATGGCTACAGATGTAGAAATTGCTCAAAAAGCGAAATTAGAAAAAATCAGCGTGATAGCTGAAAAAATGGGATTAACAGAAGAAGATTACGAACAATATGGTAGATATAAGGCAAAATTAGATTTAAATCTTTTTGAAAAAAATAAAGACAAAAAAGATGGTAAATTAATTTTGATGACAAGTATTAACCCAACTCCAACAGGAGAAGGTAAAACAACTATGAATGTTGGTTTGGCAATGGGACTTAACAAAATTGGCAAAAACGCTATTTCAGTTTTAAGAGAACCATCTTTAGGACCTAACTTTGGTATGAAAGGTGGAGCTGCTGGTGGTGGATATGCACAAGTAGTTCCAATGGATGAAATCAACATGCACTTCACAGGTGACTTCCACGCAATCACTACTGCAAATAACTTAATTTGCGCAATGATGGATAACCACATTCACCAAGGTAATGCGTTAAACATCGATCCAAAACAAATCTTAATTAAAAGATGTATGGACATGAACGAACGTGAATTAAGAGATATAGTTATCGGCGTTGGTTCGAAAGGTAACGGAGTTATGCGTCAAGACGGTTTCGAAATCACTGTTGCAAGTGAAATCATGGCTATTTTATGTCTTGCAAAAGATTTGAAAGACTTAAAAGAAAGAGTTGGAAACATTCTTATCGCTTTTGATACAGAAGGTAAACCAGTTTATGCAAAAGACGTTAAAGCTGATGGTGCTGTAGCATTAATCATGAAAGAAGCTATCAAACCAAACTTAGTTCAAACATTAGAACACACTCCAGCAATTATTCATGGTGGACCATTCGCCAACATTGCACACGGATGTAACTCTGTAATAGCTACAAAATTAGGATTGAAACTTGGAGATTACGTAGTAACTGAAGCAGGTTTCGGTGCTGACTTAGGAGCAGAAAAATTCTTCGATATCAAATGTAGAAACGACTTACATCCAAACATGGTATGTATCGTTGCTACAATCAAAGCATTAAAACATCACGGGGAAGCAGAAGACTACAAAGTTGAAAATGTAGAAGCTTTGGAAAAAGGATATGCTAACCTTAAACGTCACATCGAAAACATGAAGAAATACAAAGTTCCAGTAGTAGTAGCAATCAACAGATTTGCAAATGATACAGATGCTGAAATCAAGAAATTAACTGAATTGGTTGAAGCAGACGGAACAAAAGCTATTTTCTGTGACGTATGGGCAGAAGGTGGCGAAGGTGCAAGAGAATTAGCAGAATACGTTGTTGAAAATACAAAAGAAGAAAACGAATTTGAATTCTTATATGACCTTGAATTACCAATAAAAGAAAAAATTGAAAAAATTGCAAAAGAAATCTACAGAGCTGACGGCGTAGAATTTAGTGCAAAAGCTAAGAAGAAATTAAAACAAATCAAAGAATTAGGATTAGACAATTATCCAGTATGTATGGCTAAGACTCAATACTCATTCTCTGATAATAAAAAATTAATCGGAGCTCCAACTGGATTTACAATCACAGTAAGTGATTTCAAAATCTCAAGAGGTGCTGGATTTGTCGTTGCACTATTAGGTTCTGTAATGACAATGCCAGGTTTACCAAAAGTTCCTTCAGCAGAAAACTGCGATGTTTTAGATGATGGTACAGTTGTAGGATTATTCTAGAAAAAATTTAATGCCTGAATTTGTGTGAATTTATTATGATTTATAAAAATTTTCTATAAATTCAGGCTTATTTATTATGATAATTAATAAAATTTGTTACAAATACTAATAACTTTTATGGTACAATAGTTATGAAAAGGATTATAAGTAAAAGGAGATGCTTATGAGTACAAAAAAAACTCCTCTATATGAGGAACACAAAAAATTAGGTGGAAAAGTTGTTGACTTCGCTGGTTTTTATTTGCCAGTTGATTATGAAGGATTACAACAAGAACACGAAGCAGTAAGAAACAACGTTGGTTTATTTGATGTAAGCCACATGGGTGAATTTACTGTAAAAGGCAAAGACGCTTTAAAATTCATCAACTATGTTTGCACTAATGATTACTCTAAATGTGCAGATGGACAAATCCAATATTCTTTATTATTACATGAAGATGGCGGAATGGTTGATGACTTATTAGTTTACAAAAACAACGATGAAGACTTTTTAATGGTTCCAAACGCAGCCAACACTGAAAAGGACTTCAAACATATCTCTAAATATGTAGATAAATTCGATGTTGAACTTAAAAACATCAGCGACTCTGTTGCAGAAATCGCTATTCAAGGTCCTAAGGCTGAAGAATTATTACAAAGATTAGTTGAATTCGATCTTTCAAAAATTGAATACTATCACTTTGTAAAAGACATTAAATACAAGGAATACGATGTATTAATTTCTAGAACTGGTTATACTGGTGAAGATGGATTCGAAGTTTATGCAACTGCAGAAGCAATAGTAGACTTATGGAATGAATTATTAGAAAAAGGAAAAGACTTAGGTGTTAAACCATGTGGTCTTGGATGTAGAGATACATTGAGATTTGAAGCAGCAATGCCTTTATATGGAAACGAACTTGCAGATGAAGTATCTCCATTAGAAGTTGGCTTGAAATTTGCGGTTAAAATGGACAAAGACGACTTCGTTGGTAAAGCTAAAACTCAAGAAAAAGTTGATGCAGGAATCGACAAGAAACTTATTGGTATCGAAATGCAAAGCAAACGTATTGCAAGACAAGGTGCTGAAGTTCAAAAAGATGGTAAAACTATCGGTAAAGTAACTACAGGATACCTTTCACCAACATTTGGCGTATGTTTAGCAAATGCATTTGTAGATAAATCAGCTGTAGCATTAGGTGATGAAGTTGATGTTATTATCAGAAACAAACCAGCTAAAGCAACAGTTGTTAAAAGAAAATTTTTGGATAGAAAATAGGGGGAAAAGAAAATGGCAGAAGTAGCAAAAGATTTATTGTACACAAAAGATCATGAATGGATTAAAGTAGACGGAGACGTTTATGAAATTGGTCTTGCAGATTATGCACAAGACAGTTTAGGAGACATCGTATATGTTGAATTACCAGATGTTGATGATGAAATTGATGCAGAAGAATCTGTAGCAAGTGTTGAATCTGTAAAAGCAGCATCAGAAGTTTACACTCCATTTGCTTGTACAATTGTAGAAGCTAATGAAGAATTAGATGACGAACCAGGCAACATCAACAAAGCTCCATACGAAAGCTGGATTGCTAAGGTTAAATTCGAAGACTTCGATGAATCTAAATTAATGACTGCTGATGAATACGAAAAATTCTTAGGAGAATTATAATGTATCCATACATCTCAATTACTGATCAAGAAATTGAGGAAATGCTAAAAACAATTGGCATTTCCTCTACTGATGAACTTTATTCAGATATTCCTGAAAACGTTCAATTCAAAGGAGAACTTAACATACCAAAAGCAAAAAGCGAAGTTGAAGTTAGAAGATATTTCGACGAAATTTTTGCTAAGAACACATCTACTGATGATAAGGTTTGTTTCCTAGGTGGTGGAGCTTATGATAGATACGTTCCTTCTGTAATTCCGGCAATGGCAAGCAGAAGTGAATTCTACACTTCATATACACCATACCAACCAGAAATAAGCCAAGGTACTCTTTCCTATATTTTTGAATATCAAACAATGATGGCAAACCTTACTGGTATGCCAATATCAAACGCTTCTTTATACGATGGTGGAACAGCTATCACAGAAGCAGCCTTGATGACTATCCAAAAGTCCAAAAAATCAAAAATTCTATGCGCTAATACAGTTAGTCCTTCAGCAAAAGAAATCTTGTTGACTTATTGTCACGATAGAAAGGTTGAAGTAGAATTTATCCCAATGAAAGATTTACTAACAGATATGGACGAATTGGAAAAAATGATGACTGACGAAGTTGGTACAGTTATCGTTCAATCTCCAAACTATTACGGATATATCGAAGATGTAAAAAAATATGAAGAGTTAACTCACTCTATCAAGAAAAACTACTTGATAATGTCAGCAGATCCAATGAGTTTAGGTTTGTTAAAGAAACCATCTGAATATAATGTTGACGTTGTTGTAGGTGAAGCTCAACAATTCGGAGTAAACTTACAATATGGTGGACCTTATTTAGGATATATGTGCTTTACTGATGAATTTGTTAGAAAATTCCCTGGCCGTGTTGTAGGTGAAACTACTGACGAAGACGGTAAGAGATCATTTGTTTTAACACTTTCAGCAAGAGAACAACACATTAAACGTGATAGAGCAACTTCAAATATCTGTTCAAACCAAGGTGTTAACTTACTTGCAGCAAGTATTTATTTATCACTTTTAGGTAAAGCTGGTATTAAAGAAGTAGCAACTCAATCATTACAAAAAGCTCACTATCTATTTGAAGAATTAAAGAAAATAGACAAAGTTAAAGTTCTTAGTGAAAAACCATTCTTTGATGAATTCACTATCGGTTTTGACAAAGACACTGAAGAAGTTAAGAAAGCATTATTTGATAAAGGATTCTTAGCTGGAATTAGCATTAAAGAAGCTACAGATGGATGTGGCAATGGTTTAATTATTGCTGTAACAGAAAAGAGAACAAAAGAAGAAATGGACAATTTTGTAGCAGCAGTTAAGGAGGTATTATAATATGGCTTATAACAAGTTAATATTTGAATTATCACAACCAGGTAGAACTGGATATAAACTTCCTGAATTAGACGTAGAAGAAAAAGATAACTTAATTCCAGAAGAATTTTTATCAAATGAAGAATTAGATTTACCAGAAGTTAGTGAAGTTGACGTAGTTCGTCACTATACTAATCTTTCAACTCTAAACTTCGGCGTAGATACAGGTATGTATCCATTAGGATCTTGTACAATGAAGTACAACCCTAAAATAAATGAAGAAATTATAGCAAATCCAAAACTTGCGCGTCTTCACCCAAAACAAGATGACTACCAAGTTCAAGGTGCGTTGGAAGCAATGTACACTTTACAAAAATCATTATGCGAAATCTCTGCAATGGATTATATGACATTACAACCAGCAGCAGGTGCTCATGGTGAAATAACTGCTATTACAATCTTCAAGAAATACCACGAAGTTAATGGTAATTCTGAAAAGAATGAAATCATAGTTCCAGACTCAGCTCACGGTACTAACCCAGCAACAGCTGCAATGGCTGGATACAAAGTAGTAGAAGTTAAATCAAACGCAAATGGTGTAGTTGACGTTGAAGACTTAAGAAAAGTTGTAAACGAAAAAACTGCTGGTTTGATGTTAACTAACCCTAACACTTTAGGTTTATTTGAAACTAAAATCAAAGAAATCGCTGAAATAGTTCACGAAGCTGGCGGATTACTATACTATGATGGAGCAAATGCTAACGCTATTTTAGGACATGCTAGACCAGGGGACATGGGATTCGACGCAATCCACTTCAATGTTCACAAAACATTCTCTACACCACACGGTGGTGGAGGTCCAGGTGCAGGTCCTGTAGGTGTTAAGAAATTCTTAAGAGATTATTTACCAAAGCCAATCGTTGAAAAAGACGGAGATAAATATTTCTTAGATTACAGCATGGAACATTCTATCGGTAGAATGAAAGACTTCCAAGGTCACTTCGGAATTTTAATGAGAGCATTGACTTATATTTTGACTATGGGTAGTGACGGATTGAAGTGTGCATCTACTACAGCAGTATTAAATGCAAACTATCTACAAGCTCAATTAAAAGACGATTACAACTTACCACACGACTTCATCTGTAAACACGAATTCGTATTAGGCGGATTAAAGGATGATTGCGATGGACAAGTTAAGACATTGGATGTAGCTAAGAGACTGTTAGATATGGGATTCCATCCACCAACAGTATACTTCCCATTAATCGTTCACGAAGCATTAATGGTAGAACCTACTGAAACTGAACCAAAACAAACTCTTGATGAATTCGTAGCTGCAATGAAACAAATTGCACAAGAAGCAAGAGAAAATAAAGATATATTATTAGAAGCTCCTATTACAACTGTTGTTAGAAGACCAGATGAAACAGAAGCTGCTAAGAAGTTAATATTGACTTACAAAAAAGGAGAATAATGACTAAAGATATCATTATTATCGGCGCTGGACCTGGTGGCTATGAAACAGCCATCAGGGCATGCCAGCTCGGTTTAAATGTAACTTTAATCGAAAAAGCTGAAGTAGGTGGTACATGCTTGAATAGAGGATGTATACCTACTAAAACTTTATGGAAAATTGCTGATTTGTACAAAGAAATTAAAGAATCAGAAACTTTTGGAATTGAAGTTAATGACCATAAATTATTAGCCGATAAAATTAAACAAAGGAAAACAGAAATTATCGAAAGACTTAGAAGTGGTGTTGAATACCTTTTCAAAACTTACGATAATTTAACTTTTATTAGAGGAGAAGCTAGTTTTAAGGATAATAAAACTGTTGTTGTGAAGACTTTGGAAGGAGAAACCAAAGAACTTACAGCTGATAAAATTATCATAGCTACTGGATCCAAAGATTATAAGCCAACAAATATTGAAGGCATTGACCACCCTAAAGTTTTGACATCAACAGGACTTTTGGAATTAGAAGAAATTCCAAAATCAATGGTTGTTATCGGAACTGGCGTAATAGGAATGGAATTTGCATCAATATATTCACAATTTGGAACAGAAGTTACTGTAGTTGGTAACAAACTGTTGAAAACTGAAGATGGCGAAATCCAAAAACGTCTAAAATCAATCTTGAAAAGCGATACTTTGAAGTTTGTAACAGGAGTATATGCTAAGAAAATTGTTGAAGAAGACGGAAGGCTTAAAATCATTAGTCAAAAAGTTGGCAAAGATAAATTCGAAGAAACTTATGCAGATTACGTTCTTGTAGCAAGTGGAAGAAGCAGCAATATAGATAATCTTGGAATTGAAAATACAGATATTAAAACTGAAAAGAACGCTATTGTTGTGGATGAAAATCTTCAAACAAATGTTGAAGGAATTTACTCCATCGGGGATTGTGTGTACAAGAACACTCAACTAGCACACGTTGCAAGTAATCAAGGTAAAAATCTTGTAAGAGTTTTTTCTGGAAAAGAAAAAAATATCAACATGGATATAGTTCCAGCGGTTGTGTTTACTGTTCCTGAAATTGCATCTGTAGGATTAACTGAAGAAAAAGCAAAAGAACAAAACATCGATTATGTAACAAGCAAATTTATGTATCAAGCTAACGGTAAGGCATTGAGTTTGAATGCTACAGAAGGTTTTGTAAAGATAGTTGCTACAAAAGATTTATCTAAGATTTTAGGTTGCCACATAATTGGTCATGATGCATCCACATTGATTCACTTTGCAGCAATTGCTATGAACAATAATGTTGGAGTTGAAGGTTTATCAGCAATGATTTATGCTCACCCGACTATTAGTGAAGTGTTCATGGATTCTGTCGAACAATTAGAAGGCTTATCTATCAATACGCCAAACCCTAACAAATAAATCAAATCCTCGTATTTAATTTCTAAGAGAAATTAGTACGGGGATTTTTTAATGTTTACAAAAAGTCAAATATAAAGTTTGATTTTTCGTAAACTTTATCGACGTTTTACTCACAGTTCAAACACATTTGCTTGATAAAGTATAAGTATAAAATATGGAGGTGTAGATATGGACAGAGACCCATACTCTGATTACAACGATTATATAAGAAAAAGAAGAGACGGCTTGAGTGAAAGAAAAGTCGAAAATATGATAAAAGAAGAAATAGCTAAGAATAAACCAAAGATTGGTTGGTTAAAAGCACTCACAATATTTTTATTAATTTATTCTTTGGTTATGAGCTATTTCGTAGCAAAAAATATGACTGGTATTACTGAGACGATTAACAAAAATGGTCAAGTTGAAAGTAGTACTATTTCTATAAAAAACAATAGTGTCTCCACAGAAAATGCCGTAGCCAAGAAATCTTTGGACTCTGTAGTTGGTATAACAACTGTAGGCGTTCAAGAAAATATGTTTTTCCAAGGCAGAGTTGTAGAAGGTGTTGGAAGTGGTGTTGTTGTTAGTCAAGATGGATATATCCTTACTAACGCACACGTTGTACAAGATGGTAAGGCAGAAAAAATCGAAGTGCTACTTACAAATGGCAAGAAATCATCTGCAAAATTATTGTGGTATGACACAACGCTGGATCTTGCAGTAATTAAAACTGATATGACTGGATTAAAACCAGTTGAAATGGGAGATAGCGACAAGGTTCAAATAGGAGATAAGGCGATTGCTATTGGTAATCCATTGGGATTGGATTTGCAATCAACATTGACTAGTGGTTATATTTCAGGAAAAGATAGAACGATCACTTTACAAAATGGTTTACAAATGGATGGTTTGATGCAAACAGATGCTGCTATAAACTCAGGGAATAGTGGTGGTGGACTTTTCGACCAAGAAGGCAAACTAATCGGTATAAATACTGCCAAAGCTTCTGCAGAAGGAATCGGATTTACTATTCCTATTAACGTAGCCAAAACTATTGTCGACAATATAGTTTCTGGTGGCTCTTTCGAAGGAGTTAAGCTTGGAATAAGTGGAGTTGATGTGAAAACTTTCCAACAAGCTACAGGTCAAAAACTTTCTATAGATAAGGGAATTTATGTAGTGGAAGTTGTCAAAGGATCTTCTGCACAAAAAGCTGGAGTAACTAGAGGAGATATAATTACAAAAGTTAATGGCAAACAAATCAACACAATGAGTTCCTTGAAGAAAGCATTGCTTGAAGTTAGGCCACAACAAAAAGGCAAAATAACTGTTTATAGAGATGGCAGTACTAAAGATTTGGATATTGAATTTAGTACTTTACAACAAAAATAAGGTATCACGTTTTTTCCTTCCTTAATTTGCGTGAGATTTGAAATATATAAATTTGAAAGCGGTAGTGTGAACTATCGCTTTTAAATTGGGGAAAACAAATAAATTCTTAAAAAATGTCTAAAAAATCTAAATTTTTCGGTTTTGCTATTTACACAATGAATTAATTAGTATAAAATATGGGAGTGTTGAGGAGGAGAAAGATTTGAAGCAAATTTATTCTGTAAAAATGATTTTGAAATACAAGACAGATGTGTCTATATATGAAGAAGATATTGTTCTTATAGAAATGGAAAGCATTGATGAATTAAAAGACAAATGTTTGGAA
Source organism: Finegoldia magna ATCC 53516 (assembly GCF_000159695.1). NCBI lineage: Bacteria > Bacillati > Bacillota > Tissierellia > Tissierellales > Peptoniphilaceae > Finegoldia > Finegoldia magna. The sequence continues at coordinate 670,291 of NZ_CM000955.1, read as the reverse complement.
TATGTAGATTTAATTCAAGAGGATTTGAACGATCATGAATTCGTAGAATTACATGAGATTGTGAATTGGAATTTAGCAAGCGAAAAGTTCGATAGTTCTATGAATTTCAAGGAAGTTTATTCGGAATTTATAGACGAAGACGAAATTGCGTAGTAAAATAGTAGGTTTTTGTTTGAAGGCTTAACTATTTTGCTTTTTTCGTGTATAATATAGTAGGACATAAGGATCTCTTATATATATATTTATTACATAACTGTAAGGAGGTTATTATGTCAAAAAATTTATTAACTATTAAAGACTTATCCGCAAGGGTAGGAGATAAAGAAATATTAAAAAACATAAATTTAAATATAAACTATGGTGAAGTTCACGTTATTATGGGACCAAATGGTTCTGGTAAATCAACTTTAGCCAATGTTATTTTGAACAATCCACAATATGAAACTACTTCAGGTGATATTTTACTTGATGGTGAAAGTATTATGGATTTATCAACAGATAAAAGAGCCAAAAAAGGTATTTTTATGTCTTTCCAAAATCCAATGGAAGTTTCAGGCATTAGTGTAGAAAACTTCATCAGATCTGCCAAAATAGCAAAAACTGATGAAAATATAGGATTCTTAGAATTCAGAGAAGAACTGGAAGATAATATGGATATACTTGAGTTTGATCATGGATATTCTTCCAGATATTTGAATGTCGGTTTTTCCGGTGGTGAAAAAAAGAAGAACGAAATTCTACAAATGTTAATGCTACAACCAAAACTAGCAATCCTTGATGAAACAGATTCTGGTCTTGATGTTGATGCTGTTAGAACTGTATCAAAAGGTGTAAAGGAATTCTTACATGACAACAATTCAGTTATTGTAATCACACATCACAAGGAAATCTTAAAAGAAATTAAGCCAGATTTCGTTCATGTAATCATGGATGGCACTATTGTAAAAGAAGGTTCTAGCGAACTTTTAGATCAAATTGAAGAAAAAGGATTCAATTGGATTAGAGAAGAGGTGAAATAATGGCACCTAAAAAGAAGACTCAAGTCGATGAAATGGATAGAGGTATCTATGACATCAAGAATAAATTTACTTTTAGAAGAAAAACTGAAGAGGGCTTGACTCCTGAAATTGTAAGACAGATTTCAGAAGAAAAAAATGAACCTCAATGGATGCTCGAAAAAAGATTGGAAGCTCTTGAAATATTTTACAATTCAGAAGATCCTGAATGGGGACCGGATTTGAGTGTCGTTGATATGAATAAGGTCACAACATACATTAGACCTGATGCAGATAGATCAAGCGACTGGAACGAAGTCCCTGATGAAATCAGAGATACTTTCGATAAGTTAGGTATCCAAGAGGCTGAAAAAGAAATGATGCTTAGCGGTGTTGGGGCACAATACGATAGTGAGGTTGTGTATCACAACATTCAACAATCTTTGGTAGACCAAGGGGTTATTTATACAGATTTTGATACGGCTCTTAGAGAACATGAAGATATTGTTAAACAATATTTTGCAAAATCAATCACACCAAGATTGCACAAATACGCAGCACTTCACTATGCAGTGTGGTCAGGTGGATCATTTGTATATGTTCCAAAAGGAGTAGATGTTAAAATCCCACTTCAAAGTTATTTCAGATTGAATGCTCCAGGAGCAGGTCAATTCGAACATACAATGATTATCGTAGAAGATGACAGTTATTGTCACTTCATTGAAGGTTGCTCAGCTCCAAAATATAACGCGTTAAATGTACACGCTGGTGCAGTTGAAATCTTCGTTGGAGAAAATGCTACTCTTAGATTTTCAACAATCGAAAACTGGTCACGAAATATGTACAACTTAAACTCGAAAAGAGCAATCATTGAAAAAAATGGTAAGGTTGAATGGGTTTCTGGTTCATTTGGATCAGCGGTATCCATGCTTTATCCATCAAGTGTCTTAAAGGGAGAAGGTGCAAGCAGTGAATACACTGGTATTTCATTTGCAGGACGTGACCAAAACTTAGACACAGGTGCTGTTATGATTCACGCAGCCCCCCACACAACAAGCTATGTAAACAGCAAGTCTATCTCTAAATCAGGTGGAATTAGTGTTTACAGAGGTTTAGTAGACATAAAAGAAAATGCTTATGATTCAAAATCATCAGTAAGTTGTGAATCGTTAATGTTAGATAATGAAAGTAGATCAGATACAATTCCAGTTGTTAAAATAGGAAACAAACATGTCGATTTGGGACATGAAGCATCTATCGGTAGAATAGATGATCAAGTTATTTTCTATTTGATGACAAGAGGTATTCCAGAAGAAGAAGCAAAATCAATGGTAGTTCGTGGATTTGCGGAACCAATAGCTAAAGAATTACCTATGGAATATGCGGTTGAGATGAATAATTTAATTAATCTTGAATTAGAAGGAAGCATAGGATAGGAGTTGTATATGGAACAAATTAAAGGCAATAAACTGGGATTTAAAACTTTCAAATATTTGAAGGTTAACGATACAGAAATCAATCTTCCAGATATAGATATAAAAGAATACAGAATAGACTCTGATCCAGTAGAATCATTAGACAACAAAGATTTTGGCGTGTGTCAAGAAGCTTTGAATATGAACGAAAAATCAGGCAATCTATTCAAAAAATATAATACAGAAGAAAATCAAGTAAAAGATTTCGGAATTATCGATTTGGTAACTGACAGAGAATATGATATTTTGTTGGATACTCACAAAATTGTAGCCGAAAAAAACTCAAGCTTACGAGTTCTACTTGATTATAGAGACAATGACGACAATAAGAAATTCAGAAGTTCAGTAATAGAAATCAATGCTAAAGAAAACAGCAATGTGGAAGTTTTTGTTATTCAAACAGAAAAGAATACGACAGCATTGGAGTCAGTTATACTAAACTTAGATGAAGAAAGTAACGTCATCCTAAGCCAATACGAATTAGGAAGCAGGGACAATTATGTCAACACAAAAGCTAATTTGAATGGCAAACATTCTAACTTGGATATCAACAGTATTTACTTCACACATGGAGATAGTTCATTGAATATGCTTTATGAAATCAATCATTTCGGCAAAGAATCCAAATCTTCATGTATCGTAAATGGTGCATTAAAAGAATCATCTTATAAAAACTTCAAGTCAACTCTTGATTTCAAAAAAGGATCCATGGGATCCACAGGAACTGAAGAAGAATACGCAGTATTGTTATCAGATGATGTGAAAAACTTGTCCGTTCCAATACTTTTAGCAGGAGAAGACGATGTAATAGGAAATCACGCAGCAAGTGCAGGTAAGATAGATGCCGATATGCTATTTTATATAATGAACCGTGCTATATCCAGAGATGTAGCTGAAAGTATGATAGTTGAATCCAAATTTAGCGAATCATTAAGCAGATTAGATGACGAAAAATTGGAAAACAAACTACTTTCATTCATAAGAGAAAAAATGGCAAAGAGGGAATTGGATGTTAGATAAAAAACAAGTAGAATATATAAGAAAGGACTTTTTGTATTTGGATAAAGAATACAAAAACCCAATAGTTTATTTGGACAATGCAGCTACCAGCCAAAAACCGATTCAAGTCATAGATAGCGTAAGTGAATTTTACAAATATGAAAATGCAAATCCTCACAGAGGAGCACACACATTGAGCGTTTTATCTACAGATGTATACGAATCTGGAAGAGAAAAAATCGCAAAATTCATAAACGCACAGGACTCATCAGAAGTAGTGTTTACTAGAAATACGACAGAATCTTTGAATTTATTAGCTTATTCGTACGGCTATAATAATTTAAAAGAAGACGATGAAATAGTCATATCAATAATGGAACACCACAGTAATTTAGTAACTTGGCAAGAAGTGTGCAAGAAAACTAAGGCTAAGCTAAAATACTTGTATGTTGACAAAGAAAATATGCAATTGGATTTTGAAGAATTCAAGAAAACAATCACTGAAAAAACGAAAATTTTCTCAATAACACAAGCATCAAACGTAGTGGGAACTATGCCTGAAGTTGAAAAAATGATAAAATACGTCAAATCAGTTAACAAAGATTGTATATGTATCGTGGATTCTGCACAATATATTCCACATAACAAAGTTGATGTACAACAATTAGGTTGTGATTTCTTAGTATTTTCAGGTCACAAAATGCTTAGCATAATGGGAGTTGGAATACTTTATGGAAAGAAAGAATTATTGAACAACTTAAAGCCTTTCTTGTACGGTGGAGATATGATTGAATATGTGTTCGAAGATAAATCATCGTACTTGCATGCTCCAGGAAGATTTGAAGCAGGAACACAAGATGTAGGAGCGGTAAAATCATTAATAGCAGCGATTGATTACATCGAAAAAATCGGAATAGAAAATATTAGAGATTATGAAAAAGCATTAATGGATTATGCTTATGACAAAATCAAACAAAAATCCGACATCATCGATGTATACACAACAAGTGACACTCATAGATCACCAGTTTTAGATTTTAACTTCAAAGAAGCTCACCCACATGATGTTGCAAGTATTATGGATAGTTACGGAATTGCAATTAGAAGTGGGCACCATTGTGCACAACCACTTCACAGATATTTGAAGACAAATTTCTCATGCAGAGCAAGCTTTGCATTCTATAATACATTTGAAGAAGTTGACTTTTTCATTGAACATCTTGAAGACGTAAGGAGATTGATGAGAATTGGAACTAGGTAGTTTATATACAGAATTAATATTGGAAAAAAGCAGGGATAAATCAAACAGACGTGAATTGGAACATCCGACTCATTGTGAGTTGGGACACAATCCAAGCTGTGGAGATGAAATCACATTGCAACTAAAAGTTCAAGATGATACAATTGAAGACATTGCATACACTGGAATGGGATGTGCTATATCACAAGCATCCACATCTATAATGTGCGATGTAATCAAAGGAAAATCAGTAAGTGAAGCAATAGATTTGTGCAACAAATTCATATCCATGATAAAAGGAGAAATCACTGACAGAAAAGAACTAAAAGTTCTGAAAGATGCAGTGTGCTTCCAAAGCATATCCACATTACCAGCAAGAGTAAAATGTGCAGTTCTTTCATGGTATACATTAAAAGATATGCTTGAAAACGACAAATCAGAAGGTTCATTTATTCCTGATTAATAGATAATAAAATAGATAATAAATTTTTAACTGGTGAAACGTCTGTTTCATCAGTTTTTTATTAAGCAGTAAAAAAGCCCTTCCATCCTTAAATTGGATTTTGGGGCTAATATTAAAATTAATTACCTTGTTTTTTTGTTTTTTCTAAAAAGTCGTATAAAGTGTTCGACAAATCTTTTCCTTTTATTCTACCTAGTCCACCGTAACTACATGAAATTTCATCGAATTTTGTAACTCTGTCTTGTCTAATACCAGAACCTGCTATTAAAACGGGAACAGGGTCTCCACTGTGTTCCATTCTTTCGCACGGAGTTGAGTGGTCTGCTGCAACGGATATTATTGTGTTTTCCAAATTAGCTTCTAATAAAAGACCTATAAATTTATCGAATACTTCCACTGCTTGTGCTTTTTTCTCAGGATTTCCATCGTGACCAAAAAGGTCTGTCGCTTTTAAGTTTACTAAGACAAAGTCGTGCTCTTTTAAGGCATCAACTGCCATCTTTGCCTTTGCATTAACATCTGTGTCAATGTTTCCTGTCATTGTAGGAGAAGTTAATGCTGTGAAACCTGCCAAACGAGCAACTCCTAAAACGGTTCCTTCGGCAGCTACACAAGCTCCTTTAACATTTAATTTGTCAGAAATTTTTTCCAAGTCAGGCATTATTCCAGCCCCTCTTGTAAGAATAAAATTAGCTGGTAAAAGTCCTTGAGATACTCTTTGTTTATTAATAGGATGGTCTGATAGAATTTCATTTGCTTTTAGTAAAAATTTGTTCAAAATTTCGGCTGTAAATATTGAATCAGGTTTTCCGTCCTTTGATTGACATTTTTTGTAGCTAACATCGTCTCCTGCAATTTTGGGGTCAGTGTCAGTAATATTTGCAGATAATCCTGGTCCTCTTAAAATCAAAACTGCTCTGTGTTCAGTTGCTTCTTTAAAGATAACTTTTATTCCGTCAATTTCTATACCGTTTAACGCTTGAGCTAATTGATTTGTATTTTCTCTAATTCTTCCAGCTCTTCTATCAACAACGCAAAGATCATCATTTACAGTAGCGAAATTAGATCTAAAAGCAACATCACCAGCTTGTAATTCAATTTCTCTACCAAAAGCTTCAATTGGTCCACGACCTGGATAGTCTTCTAGTCCATATCCGAACAAAATCATATGACCGAGGTCTGTGCCAACGGGAATTCCTGCACCAAGAACATCCATTATTCCTGTTGTTCCCATAGATGCTAATTTGTCTAAGTTTGGTGTAGATGCATATTCTAAGGGAGTCTTGCCTCCTAAAATTTCACAAGGTCTGTCACCAACTCCATCGGCAACAGCTAATATAACTTTTTTATTCATATTTTCTCCTTAACACAATTAAAATATTATTTGATAATAAGTAAAGTACAACAGTGAAATAACAACTGAGCCAATAAAGCAAGTTATTAGACCAAGTTTAAGTTCATCTTTCACATCAAAGTAACCAAGACTCAAGTATAATGCATTCACCTTTGAGTGAGGTGGTAGAGTTAACGTATAAGCTATACCGAACGAACAAGCCATTGCCAAAGGAACTGGATCAATGTTCAAAGATTTTGCTAAAGTTATAATTGTTGGAATCAAGATTGTTGCCCTAACTGTTTTCGTTGTAAAGATTAAGTGGCTGAAAATAGTTATAAATATAAGTATCACAGCAACAAGATTAGGATTTAAAGTGTTAAGACCGATTTTTTCAACAAAGTTTTGAATAACAAAACTTGCTCCGCCAGAATCATTAAATGCATTTCCAATTGCATAAGCTCCAGCTGAGAAAATCATTAAATTCCATTTTATGTTTGCTTGTTTCCAATCAATCACGCCAACTTTAGGAAGAAGGCATAAAAGCATACTTAACACTGCAGTTTGTTCAGTTGAGATACTAAAACCAAATAATTTTTCTTGATAGTCACCTGTTGCCCAAGAAAGTAGGGTAAGAGCAAATATGATAGCTGTTTTCTTTTCAGCAATAGTCATTGGGCCTAGTTCTTTTAATTGCTGCTTCAAAATTTCTTTAGTTGATTCTCCACCTATATTTAAGTCTTTAATGTGATACATTTTGTAGCCAATTAGAAAAGCTATAAAAGCTGTAATTAAAGCTTGCGGCATAGATCCTAAAAGCCAATCCATATATCCTAAGTTTGATCCAGTCATCTTGTTGATAAAACCAACAGCTAAAAGCTGACTAGAAGTCGCTGTAATAACCATGGAAGTTGCTAAGTGGTTGCTCATAACTCCTTGCAAAGTTATTAATCTACCCAAATTGCTTTCTCCAGGTACTTGTTTATAGATTTCTAATAAAATCATAATTATTGGAGTAAGCAATGCAGCTCTGGCACTTGTTGATGGAATGAAAAATGCTAGGATAAAATTAACCAACATAAGTACAATAAGTGTTCCTTTAGGAGTCTTGCCAAATTTTGTAAGCATAGATAACGCAAGACGCTTGCCAAGATTTGTTTCGTTAATGGCAGAAGTTAATACGAATGCAGCTACCATCAACCAGATAATATCATATCCCAAAGCTCCAAATGTAACTTTTTGTTTTTCGACTGCTCCTATCATAGGCAAAATCAAAATTCCAATTATTGAAGTTTGATAAATTGGAATAGGCTGAGCTACCCACATTATTAGAGCAAACACAAAAACTGCTAGAGATTTTTGTGCCTCAGGACTCATGCCATTAGGAGTAGGCATCAACAGTAGTACAAAAAATAATATTACAGCAACTATACCGCCGATTTTTGCACCAGTTGAAGCTTTTTTCTTACTTGGTGATTTCGTTTTCATAAGAATTACCAACCTTTCTAAATTTGTTACGTTAATTATATTACACAAATATCTATAACACAATTCTATTTTATTTTGATAACAATAACTATTTGTTATAATAGACTTAGAAAAAATCAGAGGTGAAAAAATGGATATTAGCAAATTAGAATCTTTTTTAGTTTTGGCAGAATGTAAAAGCTTTACTAAAACGGCTGATCTTAGATATTTGTCTCAACCAGCAATAAGCAAACATATAGATAGTCTAGAACAAGAGTTAGGTGTATATTTGTTTGATAGAAATGGAAAAACTGTAAGCCTGACAATTCAAGGAGAATATTTTATAAAATATGCAGAAGCTATAGTAAGAACATATCAAAAATCTCAAGAACTTATTAAGCAAATTGAAGACCTAAACCAGGGAACTCTCTATTTTGGTTCAACAAATTTTATTGGAATTTATTTGATGCCTAAGTTTATTAAAATTTTTCAAGACAAATATCCAAATGTTAATATTAATATGACAGTAGGTTCGTCAAAAGATTTGTTTAAAAAGCTAGAAAAAAATGAAATTGAATTTGTATTTTTATCTCATTATGTAAAAATTGACACAAACAAATATATTTCTAAGCCATTTTTTACAGATGAAATGGTGTTGGTGGTAAGTACCAAAAACAAACTGGCAGAAAAATCTACATGTAGTCTCTCAGACATAAAAGATCAAGTATTTATTACAAAATCACAAACATCTTCTCTATATAAATTTTTAGAATCTTGCGTTGTTGATGTAAAATTTAAAAAAGAACTTATAATAGATAATCAAGAGGCAATAAAAAAAGCAGTTGTAGAAAATGCAGGAGTTTCTATTATGTCGAAAAAATCGGCTCAACTAGAAGAGGAAGCTGGACTAATAAAGTGCATAAAAATTGAAGATTGTGATTTCAAAAGACAAATAAATCTAGTTTATGATAAAAATTTACACATAACCCCAGCAGGCCAAGCCTTTTTTGATGTCTTGGATCCCTTTAATAATCTTGAATTAGGAAAATAAAAAAGAGATAGCTCACAATGAGTTATCTCTTAATTTAAATAATCAATTATTAGAAAGCTTTGAATCTTTCAACTTTATCTTTGTCGATTCCATGTTTTTCGTTGTAAGTCATTTTTGTTGTACTAATCATAAATGGAACGCCATCTATTTTACGAGCTTCTAAGAAGTTTACTACTTTTGAGTAGTCTCCAGAAGTTTTTCCACCTTTTTTCATTATTTTCATAATTGAGTATGGGTGTTCTGGTTCTTTGATTGTGATTAGTGAAGAATTTGGTTTATCGAATGCTTTTTGAACGATATCTTCGAATTCTTCTGTGTCGATACCAGGAATTAAATAGTATTCAGCATCTTCGTCCATGCTTTCTAATCCTTTAACTTGAACTGATTTGAATTGTTTCTTAGCAATTCCCATCATAATAGCTAATAATTGTCTAATTCCTGTTGATCTATGTCCTGAAATAATAATATTTTCGTGGTTTTCAATTGCTTTTTCGATGAATTCTGCTTGTTGTTCATCTAAAAACTCTGAATCCACAAATCTTTTTATCATTGGGTGCATAAAAATCCTCCTTATGTTTGATTTAATAACAATAATATTCTATCACATATTCAATAAAATATCATACTATTTTAATAATTCTACTGTTCTAGTTCCATAATGTCTTTTAAGCCGTCAGTGTATTTGATGTCGTTATTTTCTAATACCCAAAATGCTTCAACTCCATCGATAGAGTCTACCAATTTTCTACCTTCTTCGTAATTCATAACGAAAACTGTTGTAGATAGAAAATCTGCAAGTCCAGAATCTTTTGTGACGATTGTTACTGATTTAAAATGATCTGCTGGATTTAGTGTATCTGGATCAATTATGTGATGGTATTTTTTGTTGTTGTAAACGTAAAATCTTTGATAATCACCACTTGTAACCATAGATGTTGTTTCTGGTATTTTCAAGATTGCGACGTATTGTTTGTCTGGCTCTTCATTCAAATTAGGATTTTGGATTGCAACTACCCAGCTGTCTTTTCCTTTTATAATTGGTTTTCCAATTGTTCTGACATTTCCACCTGCTGAAATAATACCCGATTTTAGTCCGCGTTTTTCTACTTCTTGGGCTATTTTTTCTGTGGCGTATCCTTTTGCAGTGGCTCCCAAGTCTAGTCTTGAATCTTTATCTTTCAAGAAAACTGTGCTGTTTTGCTCATCCAAAACGATGTTGTCGATACTTGTGTGAAGATTTTTTTCTTTTAAAACATCTGCTGAAGGAATTTCGATTTTTTTCTTTTCCAAAGCGTTGTCTCGGTACTGTTTCCACAAATCAGTTACAGAACCAAATGCGATGTTTGTTTTCTTATTGTATTTGGAATAATCTTCTACTGACCATTTGATTAAATCAAACAAATCCTTGTCGACTTTTACAGGTTTAATTCCTGCGTTATCGTTGATTGTCTTCGCATTATCCACGCCATCAAAATTTTCGTAAGTGCTGTATAGTTTGTGAAGTCTATCAAATTCATCGTTGATAAACTTGGAATACTCATTGAATTCTTTTTCAGATTTTGTATACAAACTATATCTTATTACTGTGTCAAATTTGTCATAAAGTGTGGCTTCGTGTTTTTCAAAATCTTTAGACGAAGATTCAGCATTTTCATTTACTTGTGGTGCTGGATCTTTTGGAACTGGTTTATTTTCACCTTTTTCTTGAGAACAGCCAACTAACATTGTTAATGTTAAAAATACTAATATAAATTTTTTCATATAATCACCACATACATTATATCAAATTTTGGGAAATAATTTGACATCTTTGACTTATTTTAACATTATATGCTTTAAAAATTCTTGTTTTATAGTATAATGGTAGTGATAATTTTTTAGGAGATGAATAATGAAGAAAGCTATTATACTTTCTGCCGGAGAAGGCACTAGAATGAAATCTCACAACTCAAAAGTTTTACACAAACTTTTGAACAAGACTATGATTGATTATGTCATGGATGCTTGTGATTTTGTGGATCAGAAAATAGTAGTCGGCGGAAATAATTACGATATTTTAAGAGAAAACTTAGATGAAAGTATTCATCTAGTAAAACAAAATATAGGAGAACAATATCCATATGGAACAGGGTATGCCGTTAAATTATGTTTAGATGAAATAAATGACGGCGATAAAGTTATTATTTTAACGGGAGATACTCCATTAATAAAGCAAGAAACGTTGAAGAAGTTTTTTGATTTCCATGAACAACAAAATTCCGTTGCAACAGTTCTTACAAGTGAAATCGACGATCCATTTGGATATGGAAGAATTGTAAAGGACGAAAAGGGTAATTTGCTCAAAATCGTTGAGCAAAAAGACTGCAATGATGAGCAATTATTAATAAAAGAATTCAACAGCGGCATGATGATTGTAAATGGCGATGTGTTGAAGATGTCGATTAAAAAAATCGGTACAGATAATTCAAAAGGCGAGATGTATTTGACAGATATTTTTGAAATCATCAGAAATGACGGCAAAATTATCAAAACTTTTAAACATTCTGATGTAAACGAAACTTATGGAATAAATACAAAAGCTCAATTGTATTTCTGTGAAGAAATTTTAAAACAAAGAGTTAATGAAAAATACATGGAAGAAGGCGTTGTAATTTCAAATGCAGATTCTGTAATCATAGAACCGTCTGTAAAAATCGGAAGGGACACTGTGATTATTGGACCTTGCAGGATTTATGGAAACACAGAAATAGGTAGTGATTGTTTGATTAAGGGCGATTGCGAAATCGTGAATTCTAAAATCGATGACAACGTGGTTATTAAATCATCATACATCGAAAATTCTGTTGTAGGAAAAAACACAGACATCGGACCTTTTGCTCATTTGAGACCAAACAGCGTTTTGAAAGAAAATGTTCATATTGGAAACTTTGTTGAAATCAAAAACTCAACTGTTGGCAACAAAACGAAAGCAGGTCACTTGGCTTATGTTGGAGATAGTGATTTGAAGGAAAATATCAACATCGGTTGCGGAGTGATTTTCGTAAATTACGATGGCAAGAACAAGCACAGATCTGTGGTTGAAGACAATGTGTTTGTCGGTTCTAATTCAAATGTCATTGCTCCTGTGACTTTGAAAAAAGACAGCTTCATTGCTTGTGGTACAACAATTACTGAGGATGTTGAAGAAGGTGCACTTTCAATTGGAAGAAGCCGTCAAGAAAATAAAAAAGATTGGGTTTATAATAAAAAAAGATAGAAATGGAATGATTATATGTATTTAATCGCAGGACTGGGTAATCCAGGAAGTAAGTACGAATACACAAGACACAACGCCGGATTTATGGTTATAGATGATTTGGCAAAAAAATTGAATATTAAAGTGAATAAACTAAAATTCAAATCATTGATTGGTGAGGGATTTATCGGAAACGAAAAAGTGATTTTGATGAAACCTTCAACGTATATGAATGATTCTGGAAAAGCTATATTGGATTGTTTTAATTATTATAATTTATCAGCAGAAAATCTCATTGTTATTTGCGATGACATTGATATTCCTTTCGGAACTATTAGGATAAAAAAGAAAGGCTCCGCAGGAACTCACAATGGGTTAAAATCCATTATATATCTTATTCAATCTCAAGATTTTGCAAGAATCAAGGTATCTGTCGGTCAAAATGACAACAATTACGATTTGAAGGATTTTGTGTTGTCACAATTTAGCAAGAAGGAATTTGAAGTTTTAAAGAAAGAAATCGACATGTCAAGTGATGCTTGTATCAAAATAGTTGAAGAAAATGTCGATTATGCTATGAATAACTTCAATGGAAAAAGTTTGATATGATCTTTTTAACTAAAATTTACGAGGATAACACAGAATTTCAGGGATATTTAAATTCTTTATCATCCGATAATTCGTCTATTTACATTCACGGTGTCATTAAGGAAGCTTTTGCAAGTTTCGTGTATGCAACATCTAAAAACATAGACAAACCTCTTGTGGTAATTGTAGAAGACAATATGAGAGCTAGGAATTTGACAGAGTATCTGAACGATATTGAAGACAATATCTGTGAATTTTTTCCTAGCAGAGAACTCAACTTATACAATGCAAAATCACTGGACGATAATGCCGAAAACCAAAGAGTAAATGTGTTGTTCAAATTATTAAACAACGAACAGCCTATTATCGTAACAACTTTTGACGCATTAACCAAGAAAATCACGAAAAAATCTGTCGCCAAAAAATACACATTCACTATTAAAGACACCGATTTAATAAATTTGGAAGAGCTTCAAGAAAAGTTAAAGGTGTTGAAATACGAAAGGGTAGACACTATTGAATCAAAGGGACAATTTGCTATAAGAGGTGGAATTGTGGATATTTTCCCAGTTCACAGCAGATTTCCTGTCAGAATTGAATTGTTCGATGACGAGATAGATTCTATGAGGTTTTTTGAAGTATCAACTCAAAGATCAATTGAAGACTGCAAGTTCATCGACATCATTAGTTGCAGCGAATTAATTATTGAAGAATCAAAGAAAGAATCCATTATTAATTCTATTCAGAAAAATCTGGATAAAAGGGTTAATCATCCGATTTTTGGCGAAAACATAGACAATGTCAAGGACAAATTCGAAAAATTAATGGAATACATCAGAAATGATTTGGAGTATGAAATTGATTTAGTGTCGTGTTTTCTAACGAAAAAAGACTACGATACAATTTTCGATTATTTCCTTGATGAAAGCATAATGATGATTGAAGATTTGTCCAGATGTTATGATATTTACAAGGAAAAAGAAAAGAGGTTTTTGGAAGATTTCGTGTACTTGGTTGAAAAAGGAGAAGTTCTATCCAAGCACGAACAATCTCTCATTCCGATTTCCGATATATTAAAATTAATTAAAGAAAAGACTTGTGTTAATATTACAAGTTTGGTTAAAAGAACAAGACTTATAGAATCGAATTCTATGTATCAGCTTAAAACGTTGGAAGCTCCGAACTTCAACAAAAATATCGACAGTTTGGTTGAAAATATAAAATCCAATAGTTTAAGAGGATTCAAGCAAATTGTGTTTGCGGCAAATGTCGAACGCAAAAACATGCTCAAGGATTTGTTTTTGACTAACGGAATACCAACTCTTGAAGCTGAAGATTATAATGCAAATATCAAATCGTCGCAGGTTTTGATTACTCAGAAGAATTTGCCAAATGGTTTTGAAATAAAAGATCCTAAGTATTTGATAATTACTTATAAGGAAATTTTCGGACGCGAAAAGCAAATTCGAAAACGTAAGAAGAAAAAAAGCACTGGTCAGGATATTGTCAATTATTCTGATTTGAATATCGACGATTTTGTGGTTCACGAAAATCACGGGATTGGACAGTACAAGGGAATTGAAAAAATCGATGTAAATGGAATTCAAAAAGATTACATTGTAATTCAATATAAGGCGAACGATAGGCTGATGATTCCAACAGACCAAATGAATTTGGTTCAAAAATACATCGGCGGTGGAAACATCAAAAAGCCTTCATTAAATAAATTAAGTGGAAATGATTGGGCAAAGGCAAAACAAAAAGCTAAGAAATCAGTCGATGAAATGGCAGATGATTTGGTTGAATTATATTCAAAAAGAGCCAAGTTAAAAGGATATCAGTTTTCTCAAGATACTGAATGGCAAAGAGAGTTTGAAGATTCATTCCCTTATGAAGAAACAGATTCTCAAGTAAGATCTATTGAAGAAATCAAAACAGATATGGAATCTGACAGACCAATGGATAGGTTATTGTGTGGTGATGTTGGTTACGGAAAAACAGAAGTTGCAATCAGAGCTTGTTTTAAAGCTATAATGGACGGTAAACAAGTTGCTTTCTTAGTTCCAACGACAATTCTCGCACAACAACATTTCAACACAATTAAAGAACGATTCAGAGATTATCCTATCAGAGTTGAAATGATGAGTAGATTCGTCTCTCCAGCACGTCAAAAACAAATTATGAAAGATGTGCAAAGAGGTCTTGTAGATTTATTGGTGGGGACTCATAGAATTCTGTCGAAGAATTTGAAATTCAAAGATTTGGGATTATTAGTAATTGATGAAGAACAAAGATTTGGTGTGAGACACAAAGAAAAATTAAAATCTATGAGAGAAAACGTAGATGTGCTTACACTGTCAGCAACTCCAATTCCTAGAACTTTACAGATGGGTTTGACGGGTATTAGGGATATGAGTTTGTTGGAAGAACCACCAGAAGACAGAACTCCGATATCAACTTATGTTACAGAGTACAATCCTAGTTTGATAAGAGATGCAATAATCAGAGAACTTGACCGCGGTGGACAGATATATTTTGTGTATAATAGAATAGAAGATATTGATCAGATGGAATTTAAATTGAAAGAATTGGTTCCTGAATTAAACATAGCGATAGCTCATGGTAGAATGAATGAAAAAGAGCTAGAAAATGTAATGCTAGACTTCCAAGATGGAATTTATGATTTACTATTGTGCACAACTATTATAGAAACAGGTCTTGACATACAAAATGTCAACACAATGATAATTTATAATGCAGATAAGATGGGCTTGTCGCAATTGTATCAATTAAAGGGACGTATTGGACGATCTGATAGAACTTCGTTTGCTTATTTCACATATGAAGGGCAAAAATCATTAACCGAAATTTCCGAAAAACGACTTATGGCAATAAAAGACTTTACAGAATTTGGATCTGGTTTTAAAATCGCAATGAGGGATTTGGAACTCAGAGGAGCTGGAAATCTTTTGGGAGAAAGCCAACATGGTCACATCGCAAAAATCGGTTATGATTTGTATGTGAAGCTTTTGGAACAAGCTGTCAGAGAAGCCAAGGGAGAGACTATTTCTGAAAATAAGAATACAGTCACAATCGAAATCAAAGTCAACGGATACATTCCGGAAGATTACATTTCTGAGAATGAAACAAAGATTGATATCTACAAAAAAATCGCATCTATACAAGATGAAGATGATTATTCTGAAATAATTGATGAATTAATCGACAGGTTTGGAGATGTTCCTAAGCCTATCGTTAATATAATGGATGTATCCATAATAAAAGCTTTCTGTGCTAAATTATCCATTGAAAGTATAAAAGAAATAAAGGGAGAACTTTTCTTGCAATTTTCTTCTCCTGACAAAATTTCATTAGAAAAATTAAAATACTTGACAGAAAATTACAAGAAAGAAATGAGATTTGATTTGTCAGAAAAACCTAAAATCATTTTGGGATTTGAAGACAAAAATTTAAGAGATCCTATCGAAGTATTATCGATACTTTTGAAGGATAATGAGAAATAATTGGAGGAAAAATGAAGAAATTTTTAGCAATTGTATTAGCTGTGATGATGGTAATGGTAACAGGATGTTCTAAAAAACCAGACGGAGCAGTGGCAAAGATTGGCAAAGAATACATCTACCAAAAAGATGTGGACAAGGTAATGGAAGATTACAAACAATATTATGGACAAGATATTTTCAACCCTAACACTGAACAAGGTAAGGAAGCTTTGAAGCAAATCCAACCTAAAATCATTGATATGCTAATTAACGAAAAAATCGCAAACAAATTAATGAAGGATAAAAAAATTGAAGTGTCTGATAAGGAAGTTCAAGCAGAAGTTGACAAGCTTCAAAAACAATTAGGTGGAGCAGACAAATTCAAAGAACAACTTAAAAAAGAAAATATGACAGAACAAGCTTTGAAAGAACAAATCGAAAAACAATTGAAAAACAAAAAACTTTCTCAACAATTTGAAAAAGACTTCAAACCATCTGACAAAGAAATCAAAGACGAATTCGACAAAAACTTAGACACTTATACTCAATATAATGCAGATCACATTCTTTTCTCTGGTAAGGATGACAAGGGTAAAAACTTGGACGACGCTAAGCTAAAAGCAAAATCAGAATTAGCAAACAAAACTTACGAAGAAGTAAAAGATGGTAAGAACTTCAATGAAGTTGCCAAAGCAAAATCAGAAGACCCATCAGCTAAGCAAAATTCTGGTAAATTAGGTGATTTCTTATCATCTACAATGGTAAAAGAATTTTCTGATGCATTGAAGAAAATGAAACCAGGTGAAGTTTCAAAACCTGTTAAGACAGAATTTGGATATCACATCATCAAACTTAACAGTAAAGTTACTGAATTAGATAAGATGACTGATGCAAATAAACAAAACGTTAAGACAGCAATTTCCAACAAAATTATCCAAGAAAAAGTTCAAAAAGAATTTGAAAAACAAAAAAAGGATATGGGCGTAAAAATTTACTAATTTTTAATAAAAAAACGCTGTTTTTCCAGTCAAAACACTTGAAATAAAAAAAATATTACTGTATACTGTATTTAAAATAGGTTTTAACTATTTTGAAAATTTAAGACCAGCTATCAAATGTCAAGAGAAAATAAAAAATAATTTATCTTGAAATTTAAGGCATGTCAAACAAGCCTAAAAAATTAGGCTTAGAAAAATTTAATAAGAATTACACAACAACTAAATATTAGGTATGTAAGCTTTGTTATCCCTCAAAACAGCAAAAATAATGTTAGTAAGTTTTCTAGCAACAGCACCAATAGCTGTACCATGAGCTTTACCTCTTTGTCTAAGTTTTTGATAATACACAGACAAAGCAGGATCTTTAAAAGCAGCAACACAAGCAGCAAGCCAAATAGCACGTCTAAGATAAGGAGAACCACGTTTAGAAATCTTAGTATCAGTAGCATTAAAATTACCAGATTGCTTAACAGCAACATCTAAACCAGCATAAGCAACCAACTGATTAGCTCTCTCAAATCGTGAAATATCACCGATTTCTGAGAAAATAGCAGCACCTAAGACATCACCAATACCGGTAATAGAAGTAATAACAGGGCATAAAGAATTAATCATAGAAGAAATTTCATCTTCAATCTCAAAAATCTGATCTTCAAGAAAAGAAATTTGAGCAATAATTTGTTTGATTTGAAAAGAAAAAGACTTCAAAGCAAACTTAACACCAAAGGAATTAGAAGCTTTCTCTTGGATTTCTTTAGCCTTATCAATACCAAAGCGACCCTTACTACACTTAGACAACATCTTAGCAAGCTCATCAGCAGGAATAGAAATCATATCCTCAGGCAAAGGATACTTACTCAAAAGCTCCTTAGAAGCCACACCATAAATATTAGAAAAAAGCGAAGAATACTCAGGGAAAACCTGATCTAAAATACAAACAAGCTTTCTCTTCCAATCAGAAGCTTCATCAACAAGAGCAAACCTGAACCTAGAAAGATTTCTTAAAGCAAAAGTATCCTCATCAGAAAAATGAGAAACAGAAAACTCGCCAAACCTAAGAATTTGAGCGATAACAAAAGAATCCACAGAATCATTTTTAGTCTGTCTAATATACATCTTTCTAAAAGCATCAGACTGAATAGGATTAATAACAATACAAGAAAATCCTAAATCAATCAAGAAAGAATAAAGAGACAGCCAATAATGACCTGTAGCTTCCATACCAATAATACAATTGTTAAAATCAATCGAAAAAGAGGAAATAAATTTCTGAAACTTCTCTAATCCTCTAATAGAATTAGAAAAAGAAAAAGACTCAGAAACAAGTTTACCATTAGAATCAATTATTGAGGCTTCGTGGTTATTCTTTGCAATATCAACACCAATGTAAAACATAAAATCACCTAGCTTTAATATAAATTTAGATAGAGAAAGAACCCTCAAGAACTTT
This sequence comes from Finegoldia magna ATCC 53516, assembly GCF_000159695.1. Classification (NCBI taxonomy): domain Bacteria; kingdom Bacillati; phylum Bacillota; class Tissierellia; order Tissierellales; family Peptoniphilaceae; genus Finegoldia; species Finegoldia magna. The sequence goes on along the minus strand of NZ_CM000955.1, from coordinate 651,494 downwards.
ACGACAATCAAACCTCGTTAGACATACAGCAACGAAATGTGCTATCCAGCTCATACTGATAAGGACGTAAAGTAGAGGCGTAACCCTTAAATAGGAAGACTAGCTTCAAGGAGGGAGACTACGACCTCTATCTATACAATTATTATCCCATAAGAAAGTGGGATTGAGAATAAAATGTAGTATTTATTACTACAACTATATTATACGAGGAGGAAAAGATGAATAAATCTGAATTATTAACTAGTATAGCTAAAAAAAGTGAGCTATCAAAAGTTGAAAGCGAAAGAGCTTTAAACGCATTCATTAAAACTGTTGAAGAAACATTAGCAAAAGGTGAAAAAGTACAATTAGTAGGATTTGGTACATTTGAATCAAGAGAAAGAAAAGCTCGTGAAGGAAGAAACCCAAGAAATCCTGAAGAAAAAATTCAAATTCCTGCATCAAATGCGCCTGTATTTAAAGCTGGTAAATCTTTAAAAGAAGCAGTTAACAAGAAAAAGAGTAAATAGTTTATAAATCAGGCCTATGGCCTGATTTTTTATTATTAAACTTTTAATTATCAAAGAAAGATTGATTATGATTTACGATTTTTATATTAACAAAGACATAAAGGATAGATTTAGAATTTTATCGGATGATAAGCTTATTTATTCTGGATACAAGGAAGGAAATAGTACCTCGTTTTTTGATGCATTCATTGGGTCAAGCTTTGACAAGGGATCAAACTTTGTATTTTACGATGAAAACGAAGATGTCGTGATGAAGGTTGAACGTATTTTTTATGATAATAACAAAAAATACGTAATAAATTCCAAGAATGTCAATTTTACATTAGAGTCTGATATGTCTAACACTATTAAATACGACAACGACAAAGTAATTGATATTTCTGATTTTAAACATATCAATGTACTAGATTTTGGCAATATAGAATTAAACAAGAAAGGTTTCAGCATCTACGAAAAGTTTACATTGGATGTAAAGGATGAAAAATACACATTCGTTGTCATTGCTGTGGCTTTGTTTATATGGGATGTATATATTAAAGAAAGATTAGGATTTATAAAATAATGAGTAAAACGGATTTTTTTGTAAAAAATTTTGGTAGCAGAAGTGATGCTAAGAAGAAAATCATTTCTATTTTGTTAGCTAACTTATTGGCTGCCGTTGCAATTGACTTTTTCTTCAGTCAAAAGAACTTTCTAAGTGGTGGTTCTACTGGTATTGGATTGTTGGTTCAATATATGACTGGAATTCCTACAGGAGTTACAGTGTTCTTGCTTAATATTCCAATTATGATTATTGGATACAAGTATTTAACTAGACAATTTGTAAATTACGCAGCGATTTCTACGATTGTGTTGTCAGTGTATTTGACATTGTTTCACTATCTTCCAAATCCATTTATCTTAAAGGATGATATGCTTGTAGCTGTGGTTGGTGGAGCGATAAATGGCACGTCGATGGGTACGCTTTTTAGATTTGGTACATGCAGTGGTGGTTTGGATATCATAGCTGCTATTATGAAAAACGAAAAAGATATTTCAATAGGAAATGTACTCATGGCTTGTAATGCAGTAATCATAGCTATAGGTAGTGCATTGTATGGTATTGATAAAGGATTTTATACTATTATTTCGATGTTTGTAGCTTACAGAGTTTTGGATAAAATCGAATTGGGAATAGGTGAAACTAAACAAGTTTTCGTAATAACTTCGAAAAACGAAGAAGTTGCAAATATTATTATGCAAGATATGAATCGTGGTGTCACTTTATTACACGGAGAAGGTGCTTATTTGAATAACGAACAAGATATAATATTCTGCGTTTTAAAGAGAGCACAAGTTGCTTATTTGAAGAAAAAATTGAAAAAGATTGACCCTCGTGCATTTATTACGGTAAATGACGCATACGAAGTATTGGGTAAAGGATTCGAAAAAGAAGAATATTAAGGAGTGGTATTATTAAAAACTTATTAATAGCACAATCAGGTGGGCCGACATGTGCCATCAATGCAACATTGGCTGGTTGTTATAAAAAAGCAATTGAATTAGGATTTGACAATGTGTACGGAGCTTTATACGGCGTGCAAGGATTATTAGATTCCAAAATCATAGATATGAAAGCACAAATCAAAACAGATGAAGATTTGAACAGATTAAAAATCACTCCAGCAAGTGCATTGGGATCTTGCAGATACAAAGTAGATAGCGAAGAAAAACTTGCAAAAATCGTGGAAATTTTGAAATCATTTAACATTAATTATTTTATCTACATTGGTGGTAATGACTCAATGGACACAGTGTATCAATTATCCAAATACATCGAAAAAATTGGAGAAGATATTCATGTAATGGGCTCTCCGAAAACAATCGACAATGATTTATTTGGAACTGACCATACACCAGGATTTGGTTCTGCAGCGAAGTTTGTAGCAAATTCTGTCTATGAAATAGCTAAAGATGTCGAAATCTACGACTACAGAACTATAACTATTGTTGAAATCATGGGACGATACGCTGGATGGTTAACAGCAGCAGGAGCAATCTCCAAAAAACTTTGTAACCTTGGAGCAGATCTTGTGTATATAAGTGAAGATACATTTGAATTTGATAACCTAGTCAAGGAAATCAATGAAAACTTCAAAAGAACGGACAACATTTTGATTTTGGTAAGTGAAGGTATTAAAGATTCTTCAAATAACTTCATATCCAAAACATCTGGCAAGAAAGACAAGTTTGGCCATGCACAATTGCAAGGACCATCTCACATAATCAGAGATAAATTAAAAGAAATTTACGATATGCCAATTAGAAGTATTGAACTGAACATACTTCAACGATGTGATATGTCATTTGCATCAAAGACAGACGTTGAAGAATCATTTGAAGTTGGAGAATTTTCTGTAGAATGTGTAGAAAATCATTCAGGTAAAATGGTTGGAATCAAAAGAATTTCCAACAAACCTTACAAGACAGAATTCGAACTTGTTGATATAGAAAAAGTTGCCAACAAAACCAAAATGATAATTCCAAAATACACAGACAGCCATTTTCAAATCGACGACGAATTTATGGACTACATTCTTCCTTTAATCGAAGGAGAAATCGACGTAGAATACAAAAATGGAATAGCACAATACTTTGCATTCGACAAAGAAGAAATTGTGAAATTGTAAAATCAAGAGCAGAGTTTGTGATAATTCTGCTCTTTTTTAAAAAATTGTAAAAAACACTTTACAAAACAATATTATTGTGCTATCATAGAAAGGTAGTCGTGGTTCATTAGCTCAGATGGTAGAGCACCTGACTTTTAATCAGGGTGTCCCGGGTTCGAGTCCCGGATGAGCCACCAATAGCCGAGCTTTTGTAGCTCGGTTTTTTATTTGAGGTGAAAAATGTATTTAATTGTATCCGCATTGATATTATTATTTTTATTAATATCGATATCGTACAAAATCAACATAATACAATACGAAATAAAATCTGAAAAGATTGACCGTGATATGGACATATTATTCTTATCGGATCTTCATTCATGCGATTATGGAATAAATCAAAAGAAATTAATGGATAAAATAAAATCGGTCGATTGTGATGTGATTTTGTTGGGTGGAGACATTGTAGACGACAAGCTCAAAGCCAAAAAAGCATTTGAATTATTAGAACAACTGCAACAACTGGGCAAAAAGATATACTACGTGCACGGAAATCACGAAAAAAGAATAGAAAACCTGGTAGAAATAGATGAGACAATCAAAAATTACGGTGTGCAAATTCTCAATAATGAAGAAGTATTCTTATCAAACAATATTAAACTTATCGGAGTGGACGATTCATCTGGAGAAATATTGGAAAACTATGAAAACAAATTAGACGTTTTAGATGAAAAATTAAATTCAGAAAATTTTAATATATGTTTGATTCACAAACCGGATTATTATTTCAAGAAAAATCTGAAAAATTTTGATTTGATGATATCGGGTCACACTCACGGTGGACAATGGAGACTTCCTTTTATATTAAACGGAATTATATCTCCGGGTCAAGGTTTGTTTCCAAAATATGCAGGGGGAAGATATAGCGACGATTATACACTTATAGTGTCACGCGGACTAGCCAAGGAAAAGACGGTCGTTCCAAGGATATTTAATCGACCAGAAATCAATTTAATAAAACTAAGGAAAAATAACAATAGTTAAGAAAAGTATACAATGCTTGGAAAGCTATTGTTTTTTTATTTTATTGTACTAAAATATAATTAAAGGTAAATAAATTATTACTTGATAACGAAAGGAGACAATATGAAATACTCAATGAAAAAGCTATTTGCAACAATGGCTGTAGTATTTGTTGTAATAGCTGGACTTAATGCTAGTCTTGTAAATAAATCAGAAACGATTTCGAGTTCAGGGATAGAAGTCGATGACGATTATAAGTACGTTTCACTATCACATGAAAATGTTGGAGTAGAAATGGAATATGAAAAATCTGGCTACAAGGGAGTACTGAAAAAATCAATCCGTCCAGACTATGAAGAAGAGGGTACGTTGTATTACAGATACTCTGGAAATTTAAAGAAACAATAAGGAGACAAAAATGTTTATTTACAAACTAAAAAAATTATACAGATACAAGATGATTCCATTTTTGATTCTGTTTTCTATAACTATGGGAATTGTTGCTTTTTTCCTACATTATAATACAACCAACCATGCATTTGATTTTCTCAGTTCAAGTGATATCTTCATTTCTAATGACATTAGTTGGGATGATGTCGTCATCAAAAAAACTGATTGGAAGAAAATAACACCAGAAGAACCAGATAAGGAGAGCTACGAAAACCACAAAGCGTATCTAATCGAAGGGAAAAATATACTACAAAACTTGATGAAAGCTTATGGGCTTGACGAAAACTACAAGTATAATAAATCTAATTATAATGAAAATGATATCATAAAGTACACTAATGAATTGGATGCTCTGAATAATAAGTACAATACAGATGAGAACATGGATAATCCTAAGGAGCTCAGGAGAGCTGTACTGAATGGAGAAGGCTACATAAATTTCTTGAAAGAGAGAAACTCAGTAGAAGATAGATTGATTGACGAGAATGACAATCACAGTTTCAGCAAAGTGATATTTGATGAAGCTGGTGTGATTTTTGGAGCTGTGCCGATAATTCTACTAGCTTTTGTGATGATTTTCACAATGAGAGAAGATGATATAACTTCCGTAACATCGAATTCCAAAATCAAGGATGTAGCGAACGATTTTGGTATTATTATGTGTATGATTGTGATGTATATTTTTATTTCCTTACTTACATTATTATTGGCATCCTTACTAACTGGAAATGGCGTGGGCGATTTATCATATCACTACGATTCTACATTTGTTATTTGGACTGTTAAGGACAGAGTTGGTTCGATACGCGAATACTCATACGTTATGAGAACGCCTTTGTCTACATTTTTTAAGAGTGTATTTCCTTTTGCATTAATCACTATGGCGTTTGGATTTGCGTTTTCTTTTGTTGATAAACTTATACAAAATACCAAAGTAAAGTATTTTACTTTGGTTTTAATAATGAGTTTGCTATTGATTGATTTTAACTTTTTCAATCATGCATACAATCCTCTTAGTTTGTTCAAATCGTATTCGTTAAAATCGGTGATTGCTACAGTGTTTATGCTTTTCATAACAGCAATAGGTACGATTTTTTTGAAAAGAAGAAAAGAATTCACATCACATGATACATACAAAGACCGAAATGTATTCAACTTAAAAGGTTCCATGAAAAACCGCGTGCTATCATTTAATGGGTTTTTGATATTGTTTGTCATGTGTGCCATTTTAGTTGGAAATATCTGCCTACAAAACAATTGGTCTAATTTTAATTCGACTCAAACTAAAAACTATACCGATCATAATTCTACTAGGGAGAATTCGGTATATAGGGATATTGATGAGATTAAGGCACAATACGGCAATAGCAAAAGAGCAAAGGAAATGATAAATTCTTATTCAGGTACTTTGGAATTTTGCGAAAATCAGAACCGATACTTCGAAGCTTACGAAAATAGATACAAATCTCCCCAAAAGTTCAACAATATGAACAAGGAAAGAGTAACTAAATTTAATGATATATATTATCAAGGAATGGGCACTGAAACAACTGGAATGGTGGACGTATTCAACGATTTTGCACTTGAAGGAGCATTCTTCAAACAAAAATACATGATAACCAATAACATTAAGCCAACTGACAAATATTATATTCCGGAATTAGGAATTGATTATAATCCTTTTGATGTGGATAGTTTCAAGGGAACTTTGCCTAAAATCAATTACTACATTACTCATGGAATATCAGAGAGCAATAATGCTTTTGCGATGTTACACGATTACTTCTATCTTAAATTAAATGTAGTGTTGATTGTGTTTGCGCTATTGCTGTTCACATCTACTATTATAAAATCGAATAAGCAGCTTGAACTAAAATCGGTTCTTCCTGTAAGTCGAACAAAATCGTACAAGTCAAAAATTATAGAAAGCGTAATATACGCGATTGGTATAAACATCGTTGCAGCATTGATATTATTCTTAGCTGGAGGTTTTATGGGTGGATTTGCAGACAGTGATTTTCCAATTATCAACTATATTGTGGACGGTGGAATTATTTACTCAAATGTTGGTCCATTTCTGGTGTATATACTAGAATCTTTTACAATAACTGTGTTGTTTACGATATTTATCAGTATGTTTGTAAATTCTATGTACACTGCTACTAACAAACTATTTACGATATTAATATCTATAATTGCGTTTATTGTACCATTCACTGCATTAAAGTATATGGGAGCAATCGGATCTTTTGTTCCATTTAACTATGTGGATTCGGGATTTGTATCTACGGGATTTTTGTCGGCGTTGATAAGACAGAATTCTTACACGATGGTGATGGCTGTTGTAGTTCTTATGATTTGTTCAATATTGTTTTATGTATTGGGCAGAGTTTCATTTGGCAGGAGGAAATAATGTTAGAAGTTGTAAATATTGAAAAAAGTTACGGAAAGAAAAAGATCCTTCACGATATATCTTTTAGTATTGAAAAAGGACAAATCAAAGCTTTGGTAGGCCCGAATGGATCTGGTAAGACTACTTTGATGAATACTATGACCAATCTTCTCAAAAGAGATGGCGGACAAGTTTTGGTAGACGGCAAAGAGTTTAAGGATGAGAAGATTTTTAATCATATTTCTTTTTTCAAAGATGAGAAAATCTTGGATGAAAACTTGTACGGAATGGATTATTTGAACTATATCAAAAATGTCTATAAAAGAACCAAGGATGATGTGGATAGGGTTATCAAAGAAATAGGAATTGAAAGCTTTGTAAAAAGCAAGACTGGTTCGTATTCTTTGGGTATGAAAAAGAAGCTGATGCTTGCGATGGATTTCTTGCCACAAAGAGATATTATATTGCTTGATGAACCGCTTTCTGGTCTTGATCCAACTAGCGTTATAAAGATGATGGCTCTTATAAAGAAGAAAGCAAAAGATGGACAGGGAATTTTAATATCCAGTCACTCTTTAAACGATATCGATGAAATCACCAATAATATTTTATTCTTAAAAGACGGTAAAATTTTGGAAGAAGTTTTGGAAAATGAAAAATTTATTGAGATTATTTCAAGCGATAACGAAAAATTATCATCAGTTTTGAAATCAAAGGGTTTTAATATGGATAAAAATATGATAAGCTTAAACAACAGTAGTATTAATGATATTTTGTCTGTTATTATAGAAAATAATATTGAGATTTTGGATATTAAAAGACGTTCGAAAACTTCTCAAGAACGATACAAAGAAATTTTTGGAATTTAAAATAAAAATATGCAAAAAATCAAGAATTTGTTTGACATATCATAATGTTAATGATAGAATATACAAGGATAAATAAGAATATCTTGTATATTCTTTTTTTATGCATAAAATAATTTCAGGAGGTGGAAAATTTGCCAACAATTAATCAATTAGTAAGACAAGGAAGAAAATCTAAAACTTACAAATCTGATTCACCAGCTTTGAGTCGTAACTTCAACAGCATCAAAAAAAGCTATACAGAAGCTAACTCTCCTCAAAAAAGAGGCGTATGTACTTCAGTAAGAACTATGACTCCTAAAAAGCCTAACTCAGCACTTCGTAAGGTTGCCAGAGTTCGTTTAACTAATGGTATGGAAGTTTTATCTTACATTCCAGGTATCGGACACAACCTACAAGAACACAGTGTTGTATTAATCAGAGGTGGTAGAGTAAAGGACTTACCAGGGGTAAGATACCACATTGTCAGAGGTGCTTTGGATACTGCAGCTGTTCAAAACAGAATGCAAGGTCGTTCAAAGTACGGTGCTAAGAAACCAAAGAAATAAAACAAAAACAAAAGGTATTAGTGTGAATAAAAGATTTTAATATACATTTATAGCACAGCGATGTAATTCGAGTACCTGAGAAATACTAAATAGTAAGGAGGGAAGCGAAGTGCCAAGAAAAGGACATGTTCAAAAAAGAGAGGTAATGCCAGATCCAGTTTACGATGATAAGACAGTTACTAAGCTTATCAACAACATTATGTTAGACGGAAAAAAAGGTACTGCCCAAAAAATTGTTTATGGTGCTTTTGATATTATCAAAGAAACTACAGGAGAAGACGCTCTTGAAGTATTCTACAAAGCAATGAACAATATTATGCCTATCTTAGAAGTTAAAACTAGAAGAATAGGTGGAGCTAACTACCAAGTTCCTATCGAAGTTAGACCAGAAAGAAGACAAACTTTAGGTTTGAGATGGTTAACAACTTATACAAGAGCTCGTGGTGAAAAAACTATGGTTGAAAAGTTAGCTAAAGAAATCATGGATGCAGCTAATAACACTGGTGCATCAGTTAAGAAGAGAGAAGACGTACACAAGATGGCTGAAGCTAACAAGGCTTTTGCACATTATAGATACTAATCTATCGGAAAGTAAGTAAGGAGAAAAAATGGCTAGACAAGTTTCATTAAAAGATACAAGGAACATTGGTATAATGGCCCATATTGATGCCGGTAAAACTACAGTTACTGAACGTATTTTATACTATTCAGGTAAAATCCATAAAATTGGGGACACTCACGACGGTGCCGCTCAAATGGACTGGATGGTTCAAGAACAAGAAAGAGGTATTACAATTACTTCCGCAGCAACAACTTGTTTCTGGAAAGGTAACAGAATCAATATTATCGATACACCGGGTCACGTTGACTTCACAGTTGAAGTAGAAAGATCTCTTAGAGTTCTTGACGGTTCAGTTGCTTTATTCGATGCGAAAAGCGGTGTAGAACCACAATCAGAAACTGTTTGGAGACAAGCTGATAAATATGGCGTACCAAGAATTTGCTTCATCAATAAAATGGATGCAACAGGCGCTGATTTCTTTATGTCTGTTGACACTATTAGAGAAAGATTGAGAGCAAATGCTGTACCTATCGAAATTCCTATCGGAGCTGAAGATAAATTCGTAGGTGTAGTTGATCTTATTACAATGAAAGCTAATATCTACAAAAACGAACTAGGAACAGAATTCACTGTTGAAGATATTCCAAGTGACTTAGTAGAAGTAGCTGAAAAATATAGAGCAGAATTATTAGAAAACATAGCAGAACACGATGAAGAGTTAATGGAAAAATACCTTGAAGGTGAAGAATTAACTGAAGAAGAAATCAAAAGAGCTATAAGAACTGCAACAATTGCTAACGCAATGAACCCAGTACTTTGTGGTTCTGCATATAAGAACAAAGGTGTTCAACCTTTATTGGACGCAATAGTTGATTATATGCCAGCGCCAACTGATGTACCAGATATCAAAGGTGTGGATCCTCAAACTGATGAGCCAACTACGAGAAAATCATCAGATGAAGAACCATTTGCTGCATTAGCATTCAAAATCGCAACTGACCCATATGTTGGTAAGCTTGCGTTCACAAGAATTTATTCAGGAACAGTTGAATCAGGAAGCTATGTATACAACTCAACAAAAGGTAAGAGAGAAAGAATTGGTCGTATCTTAATGATGCACGCTAACAAGCGTGAAGAAATTGATAAGGCATACGCTGGAGACATCGTAGCTATTATCGGTTTAAAAGATACAACAACTGGGGACACTTTATGTGATATGGATAGCGAAGTTATCCTTGAAAATATGGAATTCCCAGATCCAGTAATTTCTGTAGCAATCGAACCTAAAACAAAAGCGAGTCAAGAAAAAATGGGTATTGCTCTTGCAAAACTTGCAGAAGAAGACCCAACATTTAGAACATATACAGACGAAGAAACTGGCGATACTATAATCTCTGGTATGGGTGAGCTTCACCTTGAAATTATCGTTGATAGACTTTTACGTGAATTCAAAGTAGAAGCTAACATCGGTAATCCACAAGTTGCTTACAGAGAATCAATCACTCAAGCAGCTGAAGCTCAAGGAAAATATGTTAAACAATCAGGTGGACGTGGACAATACGGTGATTGTACTCTTAGAGTTGAACCAATCGAAAACCCAGAAGAAGCAAATGGTATCGAATTTGTTAACGCAATTGTCGGTGGTGCTATTCCAAAAGAATACATTCCATCAGTTCAAGCAGGTGCTGAAGAAGCAGCTCAAACAGGTATCTTAGGTGGATATCCAATGCTTGATATGAAGATTACTCTTTTAGATGGTTCTTACCATGATGTCGACTCATCAGAAATGGCATACAAAATTGCCGGTTCTATGGGCTTCAGAGCAGCAGTTGCTAAAGCAAAACCAATCTTATTGGAACCAGCGATGAAAGTTGAAATCACAACTCCAGATGAATACTTGGGAGATGTAATGGGAGACGTTTCATCAAGAAGAGGTAAGATTGACGGTATGAATCCTAAAAATGGTGTACACGTATTAGATGCGTTTATTCCATTGGCAGAAATGTTTGGATATGCAACAGACTTAAGATCAAAAACACAAGGTCGTGCAACATATTCAATGCAATTCGATCATTATGAACAAGTTCCTAACTCAATATCAGAAGAAGTTATAGGAAAAAAGAATAATAAATAGGAGGCTTATATAAATGAGTAAAGCTAAATTTGAAAGAACAAAACCACATGTTAACATTGGTACAATAGGTCACGTTGACCACGGTAAAACAACTCTAACAGCAGCCGTAACACTTGTATTAAACAAGAGAATGGGCTCAGGAGAATTCGTAGACTACGCTAACATCGATAAAGCACCAGAAGAAAGAGAAAGAGGAATCACAATCAACACTTCTCACGTAGAATACGAAACAGAAAAAAGACACTACGCACACGTAGACTGTCCAGGTCACGCTGACTACGTTAAAAACATGATCACAGGAGCAGCACAAATGGACGGAGCAATCCTAGTAGTAAGTGCAGCAGACGGTCCAATGCCACAAACAAGAGAACACATCTTGTTAGCAAGACAAGTAGGCGTACCAAAAATCGCAGTATTCTTAAACAAAGAAGACCAAGTAGACGACCCAGAACTAATCGAATTAGTTGAAATGGAAGTACGTGAATTATTAAACGAATACGAATACGATGGAGACAACACACCAATCGTAGTAGGATCAGCATTAAAAGCATTAGAAGATCCAGACGGAGAATGGGGAGACAAAATCATGAAATTGATGGAAGAAGTAGACGAATGGATCCCAGCTCCAGTAAGAGACGTTGACCACCCATTCCTAATGCCAGTAGAAGACATCTTCACAATCACAGGACGTGGAACAGTAGCTACAGGTAGAGTAGAAAGAGGAAAAGTAAAAGTAGGAGACAACGTAGAAATCGTAGGACTTACAACAGAAAAAAGAACAGTAGTAGTAACAGGTGTAGAAATGTTCAGAAAACAACTTGACGAAGCAGAAGCAGGAGATAACATCGGAGCATTACTAAGAGGTGTACAAAGAGAAGACATCGAAAGAGGACAAGTATTAGCAGCACCTGGAACAATTCACCCACACACAAAATTTGAAGCAGAAGTATACGTATTAACAAAAGAAGAAGGTGGAAGACACACACCATTCTTCTCAGGATACAGACCACAATTCTACTTCAGAACGACAGATGTAACAGGAAACATCGCATTAGAAGAAGGCGTAGAAATGGTAATGCCAGGAGATAACGCAAAATTCATAATCGAATTAATCACTCCAATCGCAATCGAAGAAGGATTAAGATTTGCCATCAGAGAAGGTGGAAGAACAGTAGGAGCTGGCGTTGTTTCTAAAATTATAGAATAATTAATATACTAAGACTATTTAGCTCTCACTTAGGTGAGGGCTTTTTTATTGCAAATTTTAAGAATATATTTAGAAAATAAAATAATTAATTGAAAAAATATTTCAAAACTTAAATATTGAACAATGTTCTACTTCTAAAAAGAATATACATATATTAAAAAATAATATTTTAATTGACAAATTTCAAATAGTATGATAACTTAAAAAATAGATAGAGATATATAATATAAAAACATAAAACTGAACAAAATAATACTAAAAAACACTATTATATCAATAGGGTTTACTAGAATAAAGTGTAAGCGTTTTGAAAAAATGATATAAATTTCAATAATCCACATATTATGGAATCTATATTAATATTAAATATCCTATCAATTTTATAAGAAGGAGGTTTATTATAAAATCAAAAATGAAAAGTAAGTACAGGTTGTTTTCTGCAATTTTAGTGTTATCGTTTTTATTGACTTCGATTCCGCAAGAATTTTTTAATAAATCATATGCGGATAGTGAAATCAAAATTGAAGAGTATGAATTATCTGATTTATCACAACTTAGGGATATTAATGATAATTATAATCTAATGATGAGTGAAGACGAAATAGCAAAAGAAAGTTCTGTTCTAAAAGGAGCGAGAATTGAAGGGAATAAAGCATATGATATTCCGTTAATGAAAAAAGCTCAGGATGATTTGGCATTACTATCACAAGACAGATGTATAAATTTACCTGCAGGTGTAAACAATTACAATCCTCAACAGTTTTTCTATATTGGTTCTATTGGAGCTAGAATTCAGTTGTTAAGAAAAGTAAATAGATTTATTAACTTAATGACAACAGAATACATTTATAAAATCCAAGAAGCTCATAACTTGGCAGCTCAAGTTGCTTTTGAGTCTGTTATGGTAGCGATTAATCCATTTAATGGCAAAAAAGATGTATTAGCAGCAATAGATAAATTGGATAAAAACTTTGAAAAGATTATAAGTATGAGAGATTTGACGTCAAGCGATCAAGCAACAGTTTATGTAAAAAGGTTGATGTACAAAAATATTTCAGAAGCAAGAAAATCATCAAATAATTACTTTGATAAAGGTAATTACGGTTCAAAGGGCAAGGAAGAATTTATACAAAGTATTTTTAGGACTGAAGTTAATGAAATTAACAAAGAAGTAGGTAAAAAAATAACATTTGGACAGTTGGTCGAACTAGATGCAAGATTAAAATCTGCAGCGTCATCGGCATATCTTTCCAAGGAAGTATTAGCAAATCCTGGATGGTTAAATGAGACTGTTTTAGGTGAGATTAGAAGACAAAATGTTTTGAAATCAAAATACAGATCTGTTATAGATAAGGAAGATTTTGATATGTGGCAAAATCTAATAAAAAAAGTTGTAGATAAAAAAGTAGAAAAAAATCCTAGATATGATTCGATAGCAAATGCTATATACGATTTATGGGATTTTAATAGTAAGCTGTTAGATAAATATTCACGATCTTTAAAGAAGGAAGATTTTGAAGTTCATGGCTTGCTTATTCCATCATCTTATGTTGAACCATATCAAATAGCTAGCATACAATGGATAGTTTCACCTACTTTTGACAAAGTTCCAGCGGGCATGAAATCCCAAAGTTCAAACATTATTATTGGGTTTGGTGGACAAAAAGCTCAATATGGAAATTATAACAACTATGTAGCTGCTAGGTCTTCATTACAAGATGAAGTAGTTACAACAAGTATGGATGGCATTAATTCGGATCTTATTTATCCTGATTTTACAGACCCGGAAATATAATAACCATTAAATATTTTGGAGGATAATATGAAAAAGAAATTTTTATCAATTATGTTGGCTATGTTAATGGTATTTAATGTAGCAGCACCAGTAATTGCAAGTGCCAATGAACAAAATGATCGTAGTTTAATGGAAGAATATCAAGAAATGATTCCGCAGCTTTCACAAAATGAAATGTTAAAAGGAGCAACAATTTTAGAAGAAAATAAAGTTAAAAATGTTCCTCTAATGAAAGCTTATCAAGAAGATATTATGACACTAGCTGAAGACAGAAGTTTTAATATTCCACCTGTAGCTCAAAAATTTAACGAACAAACAATATATGATTTAGACTCAATAGCTCCTAGAATTAAACTTTTAGGTTTAACAGGAATATTTATTCACAGATGTTCTACAGAACTTCTATATAAAGTTCAAGAAGCTCACAGTAGAGCAGCTGGAGAAGTATTTGTAGCATTAGTAACAGCTTTCAACCCTTTTAATTCAGTAGAAGATATTGAAAAAGCTTGCGAAAAAATTTCAAGTGTTATGGATGAATTAAAACAATTCCCTGATTTAACTGCTGATGATTTTGCTACAATCTATTTAAAGAGAGTTTTCAATAAAAGCTTAGCTGACGCTAGAAAACTTCTTAACAACTACTACAGAGATGATTTGACAGAAGTTGGAGTTAAAGGTAAAAGAGAATTTGTAAGAAATTCACTTTCAAAAGAAATTGCTGATATTACTAAAGCATCAAGAACTCAAATTCAAGTAAAAAACCTAATAGAGTTAGATGCTAGACTTAAATCAGCTTGTAGCCAAGCATTACTAGAACGTGATGTATATGCTAGTCCAAAATGGTTAAGTGGAACAATTGATAAACAATTAAACGAAATTAGAAATATTAAAAATAAAGCTAACAGATATCTTACAGCTGAAGATAGAACTAAATTCGATAAAGAATTAAGAAAAGCACAAGATGTTAGAAGAGCAAGAGACGTTTCTTATTCGAGAGCAGCTGAAGGTGTTTACATCTTAAGAGATTATGTTAATGAATTAAGAGCAAAATATCCTAAAGAATTTGAATCTATTTTAGCACTTCGTGAAGGAGAAACAATTCCTTGGTCAGAATTCAATGTACAATCTGAACTACCTGATCCTGCTAGAATTGCTAAAATTATTTGGTTGAATAATCCATCATTTGACTTCTTACCAGATGGCTTCAAACCAAAAGATTCAGAAGAAATCATTGTTGGTTATGGTCATGATGACAATAAATTAGAATATGGTTCTTATGAAACATACAAAAACAACAGAGAAAAATTAAGAGCTTCTGAAGAAGTTATTAATCCAGATTTTGGAGATGACAATTCAGATTCAAATAAAACATCTAATGATGGATATTTGATTTTTGATTTTAATTAGTTATATGGGGCAAATCTTTTGGTTTGCCCTTATAAGCTAAACTTAATGTAGTAAATCTTCTTACAAATCTAAAAATATTTTTTTAGGGTGTAAGAAGATTTATTCACAGATAAAGGAGCAAATTATGAGCAAAAAATTAAAAATATTTTCAGTTGTGCTATCAATAGCATTAATTCTTCCGATTAATCCTATATCAGCTGAAAAACAAATAGAGAAATCAAACAAAGATATTGTAGAGTTCAAACAAAAAGATTCAAGTAATAGAGGAATTAATTTATACGAAAAAAGCATAGAAAATGCTAATTTTAATGATAATTCAAAAAAATTAAAACAAGATCCTTATAAAATCCATACGAATTATTCTTCTATCGATAACAAGACTAGTAAAAGAAAATTTCCAAGCACTTTCTTTTTTAGAAGTTTAAGTGATGTTAATCAATCAAAATTTGATTTGAGAGATATAGGAAAAGTGACAAGCGTTAAGGATCAAGGTCCTAATGGATCTTGTTGGGCTTTTGCAACTTTTGGATCTGCTGAATCGATTCTAATGCCAGATGAAAGAATGGATTTTTCTGAAAAACACATGAGAAATACTCACGGTTTTGACTGGGGTCCAAGCGATGGTGGAACTAGAACAGTTTCTTCTGCATATTTGGCTAGGAGGTCTGGCCCTGTTCTAGAAAAAGATGATCCTTATGATATCTACGGATCAGATTCCCCTGAAAACTTGCCAATAGCAAAGGAATTGACACAAGCAATATTTTTGCCAGATAGAAGAGATTCTAACGATAATAATTTAATTAAATCTATGATAACAAAATACGGTGGAGTGTACTCAGCGGTTATGGGTGGAGATGAATATCTTAACAAAAAAACCATGGCCCATTACTATTCTGGTGGTCAAGTTCCAAATCACGCTGTAACAATTGTAGGATGGGATGATAATTATAGCAAAAAGAATTTTAAGACTACACCTCAAGGAGATGGAGCATGGATTTGTAAAAATTCTTGGGGAACTGGTTGGGGAACTCAAGGCGGATATTATTATGTATCATACTACGACAAAAACATAGGAACACAAAACTCTCAATATATTTTAAAAGATTTGAATGAAAATGAAAAAATCTGGCAATACGATAAATTGGGAATGACAAGTCAAGTTGGACTTGGAGAAGAATCGTATTATGCGAATGTGTTTGGTCCAGTGGAAGAAGACACATATCTTTCAAGTGTAGGATTGTGGACTTCTGCAAATGATGCTGAATACGAAGTGTTTGTTAATACAAATGTAGATAAAAACGGTGGACTTTCACAAAAAAACAGCGTTAAACAAGGTAAGATGCAATTTGCAGGTTATGAAAAAGTTAAAGTTGAAGACACGCTTATTTCAAAAGGTTCAAAATTCGCTGTAATTGTAAGAATGAAAACTCCAGGGTATAAGTATCCAATTCCAATTGAAAGACCAATAAAAGGATTTTCTTCAAAAACTACAGCAGAAGCTGGGCAATCTTTTGTAAGTAAAGATGGTGAAAAGTGGACAGATTTGACAGACCAAATAAAAAATGCCAATGTTTCATTAAAAGCATTTACGATTGATGGAGAACATATCAATGAAAATGATGAAAATGAAACTAAGATAGAAAGCATCAAATTCAAAGAAAAAGAAAAACTTCTAAAAATAGGTGAAACAGTAACATTAGGAATAGATTTATTACCTAATACTGCAAAGACTGAAGACTTGAAATGGGAAAGTTCTGATAAGACAGTTTGCGACATTGATAGTACTGGAAAAGTTAAAGCTGTTGGATATGGAGAATGTATTATCACTGCGAAATCAAAACATTCCTATAAAGTTTTTGATACAATGAGAATCAGAGTTGATGAATCTAATGCACAATTCAAGGCTAATATATCTTCAGACAAACAAACATATCTTCAAGGGGAACAAGTAGCTATTAACATAGCACTTAAGGATCAATCTGAAAATCAAATTGTAAATAAAGATATTGAATGTGAAATAATTACATCTCATAATCAAAACTTCAAGTATAATTTAAAAACAAATCTTACTGGGGAATCTAATTTTAATGTTAGACTAGCAAATAATGCCGCTATCGGTAAATACAAAGTAAATATTTACTACAAAAACAAATTAATCGGAATTAATACTTTTAACGTAGAAAGTAAAGATTTTGTTCCAACAGTTGAAAATCCACTTTTTGTTGACAATGAACTAGATAAGGACAAAATCAAACCAAATACTCAAGTAAAATTAGTATCTACAGTTACTAATAAATACAACGAAATTAAAAGATATGCAAAAGTAATAGCTACTATAACATCTCCATCTCAAAAAGAATACACTAAATCACTTTACACAGATAAACAAGGTCAAGCTGTATTTGATTTGGAAAAAGAAATATTCAACGAAGAGGGAGTATATAAAATAAAAGTAGACGCTAGTTTAAGCGGGTTCGATAATTTCACTGAAACACTTGATGTAAATGTAGATAGAAATACAGCAGAAATGAAAAATCTGGATTTACAAATGAAGTTATCACAAAAAACTTTCATGGTTAAAACGGAACCTGTAAATGTAGATTTTGTAGTCAATAACGAAAATAAACCAATTTCTGATGCAAATATTAGACTGACAATAACTGATCCTAATCAAAAATCATATGATGTTAATTTAAAAACAGATAAAGATGGGAAAGCTAACTTCTCGATGAATTTATCAGAAAGAAATGTAATGGGGACTTATAAAATAGAAGCCGTTGCATACAAAGAAGGGTACTACGATGTAGAACAAAAAGATTCTTTCTTTGCTAAAAAAGATGGAAAATACATGAATATTTCTTTTGATTCAGCAAAAAAAGTCTACAAACTAAATGAATCTGCATATATTAAAATTCAAATCAAAGACCAAAATAATAATCCAATGAGAAATTCATCTGTTGATATAAGTATATTGGATCCTAATCAACAAGAAACAAAAATTAGGAAAATGAGCGATTATCAAGGTTATGTATTCATATATATGACACCAAAAGCTTACACTTCAAAAGGAGAATATTTGATAAAAGCTACTGCGGATGCGGATTACTATAATTATCCATCATCCTCAGCAAATTATAAAATTAAATTCGGAGAAGATGACGATGAGTATAAAGGAATTTCAGTTAATGCTAAGAATAAAAAAGACCAGTATTTTGTAGATGAAATTCCTGAAATTAGTTTCAAAACGATAGATGAGTTCGGAAATAATGTCAATAATGCGGAAGTTAATATTTCCTTAAAAACTCCAGATGGTAAAGTCATAATAGATAGAACTACATCAGATGACAAATCAATCGGAAAGTGGATATACAAACTAAAACTTACCCCAGGTAAGTACGATATAACTTTGAAAGCACAAAAATCAAATTATAAATCATTATCTGAATCAATAAGTTTCATTGCAGTTGAAAGACCAAAACTTAAAAAGTTCAGTACAACTATAGTGTCAGACAAAAAAATTTACGAAGCAAGTAAAAAAGCGGTAGTAAAGTTAAACTTAAAGGATGAAAATGGAAATGATTTATCTAATTTGGATGTCAAAGTTAGAGAAATATCTCCAAATTCAAAGAAAGAATCAATTATTAAAACAGATGACAAAGGAAATATAAACTATGATGTAGATGCAAAAACTCCAGGAAAATACGAATTATACTTTGAGTTATCAAAGGATAATTACGAAAAAACATCAAAGAGATATGTAATTTATGCACTCTCAAATCAAATTCCTAAGACAAATAATGCTTTCTTTGAAGCAAAAAATGCTACTGATGTTACAGATTATTTGAAAACTAAAAAACCTTTTGTATTAGATGTTAGATCTAAAGCAAATTTTGATAAATCACATATTGATAATTCATTTAATATGGATTTGAACGATAAAGACTTTGATGATTTTATGAATAATTTGGACAAAACTACAAACTTATTTGTAGTAAGTAATGTGGAATCAGAACCAAAAATAAAACAATTAAAGGACAAGGGATTCAAATCTGTAGCCTATATTAAAGAAGGTATGCAAAAATATATTGAAATCTCAGGAATAGAAAATAAAGATTATAATAAAAGTCTTAGATTAGATGTAATTCGAGATAAATCAGTATACAATTTCAAAAATGAGATAACATTTAACATTAAAACTACTGATTCAAATCATAATTACATTTCACAAGCAAATGTAAGCTACAAAATATTTGATTTAGCAGGAACAGAAATCCAATATGGTGAAATCAAAACAAATAACATTGGCCAAGAAAAACTAAAAGTTAAGCTTCCAGAAAACATATATCCGGGAACTTACAAAATTTTAGCTGAAGTTAATAAAGATGGATATTTCAAGGATTACTCATTCACAAAATTTGATATCTTAAATAAAGATGTAAATGATAATTTTATAAATTATGATGATGCTGATAAATCCTCTTATTTTGCTCATTTGAAAAATGATATAGATAACAAAGAAATATTGAAAAATATTTATGGTAAAAATATCCTAGGTTATTCGATGAACGATTTGAACGATAAAACAAAAATTCTAAATGATGTAGTTGATTTGAAGAAACCAAGTGTTGTACTATTCTCAAACAAAGAAACTGATTTGAAAAATTTTGCTAACAAATCAAATGACACATACAATTTTGTTAGAATAACATCTGAAAATGATAAATCATACCTGGAACAACAAAATCTTAGAAGATTGATATCAAAAAGTTTTATAGACAAAGACAATAATATAAGGAATCAAAAATTGTCATTAGGTCAAGATGAAAAAATATTGGTGTTAAACGAAGAAGGAAGAGTTGTAAATCTAATAACTCAAAAAGATTTTAACAATCTTCAAGCTATATTATCAAAACAAAATTTTAAAATTGAAGACAAAAATGTGGATCCTAATGTAGAATTGAAGACTAATCAAAAGGCAAACATTAAGATAACTTCTCCTAACACAACAGTAAAAAGAAAAGATGTCGTTCAAATAAACGTAGAATTAAAAGATCAAGATACTGGAGAGCATTTAGCTAATAGAAATATAAAATACACTTTACAAGATCCGTTTGGAAGAACTGTATCTTACAACAGACAAACAGATAAAAATGGGAGACATATATTAAAAATTGGTACGAATGATAGAACTACTTTAGGAAAATATAGCGTAAAAGTGGAATTACTAGATGCACAGTACCAAAATGCATTTAAGTTTTTAGAGTATCAAGTTGTAAGTCAAAATACTCCAGACTTACTTCAAATGAAGGCTTCGATTAAAACTGATAAAGAAAAATACGAACTTGGAGATTCTATTAATTTGGAAATATGTGTGTCAGATTTGAATGACTCAAAACTTGATAAATCACAGGCTGAAGTTATATTAGAAGATTCAAATCAAAAACAATTATTCAAGAAAAGTGCAGTATCAGATAATTCAGGTAAAATCGACTTTGCATTTAAGACAAGCGATGAGAACGTATTGGGACAATATACTTTGAAAATAAAAATCTCAAGAGAAGGATTCAAAGATTATACAAAAGAAATCTCAATTCAAGTGGGCGACAAACCATCTAATCCAGATGAAAAACCAGATGATAAGCCGGATGAAAAACCAGATGATAAACCACAAAATCCTATTGATGTTGAAATAAAAGAACAAAACTTCCCAATATCATTTGAGCAAGCTTATGCTCTTGGATTCTTCGATTCAACTGATAATTTAACAATGATAAATGTTAAATCAAGATATGGTTTTAATTATAGTAATTTTGTACTTTACAATAAAGATAATGAGCCTGTTAAAATAAAGGATATTATAGATAATAAAAGACCTACTATATTCTTAATGGGAGATAGGGTTGATTCACAATCTAAAAAAATGTTTGACAACTCTTCCAATATAAATGATGAAGCATTTAATTTTGTCAATGTCATTACAAATGGAAATCAAAAGGATTTGGAACAAATTAGTAAAGACAAATTGCATTCAGATTCATTTATGAGAGGTAATTCATTAAATGGACAATTTAGATCTAATAAAAACCAAGTAGTTGTATTGGATAAGAATGGATCGTTGTTAAATGTATTCCCTTATAAATCCAATTATGAGCTTTTGAGAAGATTTAACATGTCCAATGGATATTACGCAGACAATAAGAACTTCAAAAAACTTAGCATAGATATGTTCAAATCAAGCTATCCTATTTCTCTTGAACAAAGAAAAAACAGAAAAGATTATGAAAAATTGTCGGAAAATGAAGCTAAGTTCAGTTCACAATACGCTAAGGATCTTTCTAGGATTAAACTGATAGACAAAGACAACAAACCTAAATCATTAGATGAAATTTCTAAAAAAGATATTAAAATACTTCTGATTGGAGATTACAGAAAAGAAGATACTATTAAAATGTGGGAAAATTCTAAGTATATAAAAGAAGGAAACTATGATTTAATAAATGTATCTTATTTGGGGGCACAAGCTGACATCAATAAAAAGAAAGAAAGATTTGAAAGCTTGGAAAATGTTAAGAAAGAAATCTATGTTACTGGAGCATATAATTCATTGATACAAGTTCCAAAACCAACAATAGTTGCTATTGATAAAAATCAAAACTATATGTTTACAAAAGAATACAATTCAAACGAAGATATCAAGTATGTTTTGGACAGAACTGTTAATACTTTTGCAGTCAATGATACAATAACAGATTCAGTTAAACCTATTGTAGATCTCAAAATTTTAGAAGAAATTCCAAAAGAAAAAGATCCGAATAGAATAGTTCCTATGACTTTTTCTCAAAGAAATGAAAGAGGAGACTACAGAATTTTCGAGCCAAGTGAAAAAGAAGTTAACCAAAAATATTACGGTCGAGATATGAATATGTATTTAATGAAAGATATCAACTCAAATCAAAAATATATAAAAGATTTCTTGAATAAAAAAGTAAATGTAATGTTGGTTGGTTCACCTGAAGATAAAAATTCTAGAATAATGTGGAAGAATTCATCGTATTTGGATTTGGATAAAATCAACTTAATCAAGATTTCTAACTATAAAGATGAAACTATTTTGAAGAATATGTTCCAATCTTTTGATATGAATGATGTAAAAAATAACTTCTACTGTGGTGGAGAAAAATTTGATTTTGATAAGTCGATATCCAGCCCTTATATTTTGATAGCAGATGAAAACGGAAGAATGTTGTTCGTGAAAAAATACATTTCTAATCAAGATATTGAAGATTTAGTGAACAGATCATTACAAACAAAATACACAGAAAATTTAGTAAGCGATGATTTATTACCTATACAAAACGAAAAAATATCATTAGATAATAAAAATCACGAACCAAAATTGGTAGAAAATGTAGAAAGTACACAGCCAGACGAAAATGTAGCCTTAACTTATAGTCAAAGAGAAAACAGAGGTGATTACAAAGAACTTAACGATACTGAAAAGAAATTTAATAAATTGTATTATGGACGCGATATAAAAAATTATAGGTTTTTGAAAAATGATAAAACTTATGAAAAAATTTCAGAGTTACAAGATGAAAATCTTACAATACTTTTGTTAGGAAATTACAAAGAAAATAGCACATTAAAAATGTGGGAAAATGCAAGTAGCATACAACGAGATGATTTTTCTATCAAGAATATGAACACTATTGGTAACATCAACGTTTTGAATGATACGATTAGTGAGAATAAATTGGGTATAGCTGAAATTTACACCAATGCTAATTCAATATTTTATTTAAACAATAGAAAAAATAATACAATCGTAGCAATTGATAAAAATTCCAAAGTGATTTTCATAAAAGATTACAATGATATGAATGACATTAAGTATGTGTTGGATAGAACTTTGAAAACACAATTTTCTAAAGACCTTGTCAGTACAACAGTTCCTAAAATCTTAAATATTGATTTAAGCGACAAATAATTGCGAAAAGTCTTCTGCACTAAACAGTGTGGAAGATTTTTTTGCATTAAATGAGAAAATAATTTCTTTTAAATTTATATAAAACACAAAAAAAATAAACGAATTAAAATTTTAGAAAAATAGATTAAAAAATAAAAAATAGGGTATGTAATAAATAAGGAATTTATGAAAGGAGACTTAAAAATGAAAAAAATTTTATTTATCGTTATGATTGCATGTTTGACAGTGGTTTGTACAATAGATGCAAACGTTTCATCGGCTGTTAGTTCGGCAAGTTATTATGGATTAGAAAATGTTGAAGAGAATGAATACGGTGAGAATTTTACTTTTGTGAGGGGAAAATCACCTGTACATTTGAAGTATGAAGATGTATATAATGACGGTTACAGTGGGAAACTTTATAGACAGAGATTAATTACTATTGATGTAACCAATAATACTGAGACTTGGTATTATTCGGGAGAAATTAGTAAATAATATTTTTGAAATTCAATGAAGGGAGACAATATGTTTGAACTGAAAAAATTTTACAAGTCGTTAATTTTTCCTGTTGTAGTTATTATTTTTTGTGTGTATTCTTTTGTAACATTAAACAGCATAAAATATGAATATACTGATCAAGATTATGCATATTTTATACAAACTAGGAATAATTTTGAAAACACAATGATGGAGTCTTTTGCATTCTCAAAATCAACTGATAACAAAGAAGAACAGCAGAAATATTTGGATTTTAGCAAGATGAATTTTAATTCTTTACAATACATAAAACCTTTGGAATACGATGTGAGTATGTTGATGGAAGAAACAAAATCTGCAAAGTATTCCTCAAAGACAGAGCATAATTTCTACAATGAATTATTGAGCCAATATGATGAGATAAAATCATTCAAAAAACAAAACAACTTAAACAAGTTGGAGATGGATATAATGTTTAGAGAATTAGATCCTTATTTTAATTTGATTCGTGATGAAATTAACAGATATGGATTCTACACTACATCCAACAATTTTAGTTTTTTCAAATCTTTTGGTTTCCTAATGGAAAATGTCATGAATGATATTTTCTTGTGTGTGGTTTTTCTGATAGCTGTATTTGCTAATGAGATGAATTTTAAAAGTCTAAAATTAGACACTATTTCAGTTAGTTCCAAAAAATTAGTATTTGCAAGGCTTGTAAAGTATGTCGTATTCTTTGCGGTTGTAATCTTATCAATGATTGTGGGCAATATTATTTATTCTGTAGTCAATGGATTTCCAATGGGAAGTGCGAACGATATGATATTAAAATCTGTAACAGACCTTAAGATTAATTCGCCTATAACAATGAATGTAAACTCAATGGTACTTGCTTTAAAATACATCGGTACGGGATTTTTAATTTACAGCATTGCGATGATTTTGTATGAGATTTTCAGAAGATACATGAAACAAAGTCTATCAATTATAGCTGTTTTATCGATTTACTGGATAATTTCTTTTATTTCAAGAAAATATGATCTATCGTTTAGTCTAAATAGTTTTCATAATTTTGGTAATGTTTCAATATTAGTGCCAATTTTATTTCTATTAATGACTTTTTGTTTAATCATTGTAAACAATAACAGATACAAGTTTATTTATCACAATTTTTCAAAAACATACTCGAAAATCGATATCAAAAATATTTTGCAATTAGATTTTGCCAAAATTATGAGAAGCAAATTATATAAGTATTTTTGTGTACTAACTGTAGTGGTAGCTGTGTTTTTCTGTTTTAATACTATAAAATACAAAAACATAAAATCAAGGGATGATTTACAAACTATTGACAGTGAGATTGAAAGTGCAAAGATTAATGTTCACAACAATCCAAAAGACAAAGGATTCAAGCAAACACTAATTAATTTGGAAAATTTCAAAAAATCTTATGTTAACAGAGCTAATAATCCCACAGAATATTACATTAATATGTTCCATTATTTGAATTCTAAATGGGGATTTGATGTAGAATGGATAGATCCAAGTACTTCTCGATCTAATGAGAATAGGGTGAATTATTTTATGGATAACAATTTAAAGCCCGATTCAAGTTATGAACTTGTTAGTAATGAGATAGAACAAAGTTTATTATCTAATAAAAAACTAAGCTTGTATATAACAAAACAACACTATACTACTGAACAAAAAGGACTTATAGGCAATGTTATATCTATGTATGAAAATGGGATTATTCCAGCCTTTACGTTGGTTATTTGCTTGATGTTTACTCTTGAATTTAAAAAGGAAAGGTCTAATGGAACTTTGAAGTTGGCTTTTGTGAATGAATGGAAAAAAGATGTCTGGAAATCAAAGCAGATTAATTCGTTTGTATTATCTGCGGGAATGTATGCTGTGATTTTGGCAATTAGTATGATAATAGGATTATTTAATGGAGGACTTGGTGAGAAATTGTATCCAGTGTTCTGCTACGATTACAGTTATAACGGTGTAGTAGAGGGTGTGTTCAGGGCATCTAGTGGTTTCATTTTGCCAATGATTTTGATAAATATTTTGATAATTTTACTTGTGGTTAGTTTTTCAAATATGATGACCACATTCATCAAGAATGAAACTGTGAATATAATTGCTACAACTTTATTTATTGTTTTAGGAATAATTATTAGCTATTTTGGAACTTTGGGTAAGTTTTTCCTATTAAATCCATTTAGTTCTTTGGATAGTTTGATGATTTTGAAAGGCGGATACAATTATTTGAATGAGTTTAGTTTTTCTAATCCGATATATAATGTGGTAATGATTGTATTTTATATTATAGTGTTTAATTTGATATCAATGAAAAGGATGAAGGGGGATATTAATGCTTGAGATTAAAGATCTGAACAAATCTTACGGTGAAAACGAAGTGTTAAAGGATTTGAATTTGAAATTAGATAAACCTGGGATTTACGCGTTAGTTGGACCAAATGGTATTGGTAAGACTACTCTGATGGATATAATTTCTGATTTGACGAAGTACGATTCAGGTGAGATTAAGATTAATGATGTAGATAATAAAAATCCGGAGATTTTCAAGCATTTATCCTATGCAAGAAGCTTGGATATGCTGTATGATAACTTGACAGGGTTGGATCATTTTATTTTCGCAAAGAACTCACGCCATGTTTCTGATGAAAAGTTTGAAGAGGTGTTGAATATTTTTAAGGTTCATAATTTTATGAAGAGGAAAGTTAGCACTTATTCTCTGGGTCAAAAGCAAAAAACTTTGTTGACGTATTTTTTCATGGGGGATTATGATATCTACATTATGGACGAGCCTGTAACTGGATTGGATCCTACGAGCGTTATTTTGTTGAGAAATTATCTTCTGAAATTAAAAGATGATGGCAAGATAGTTGTGTTGTCCTCTCATACATTGTCAGAGGTGGACAAATTAACAGATGATGTAATGTTTCTGGTGGATAAAAAAATAGCGTTTGAAAATTTGTCAGAGATTTCTAAGGAACAATACAAGGTTGTAACCTCCGATAGTGAAAACAAAAGAATCGTCAATATTGTGGCTAAGAATGAGCTGGATGATTCTTTGAAGAAATTTATCTCTGATGGTTTGATTATAGACTCGATTGAGAAATCAGATTACACTACAGAGGACAGATATATTGAATTGTACACAAAATAATTTGATTTTTTGACAAATAAATAGTATTGTTGTATAGGTAAGTGGTTTCATTTACCTATATTTTTTGTGAAAAAGGTGGTTTTTTGGTAGATTATACGCAGTTGTATTTGACTATAATTAATTTGTTCTGTTTGATTTTGATTGGGTTTTTGCTTAGAAAATTTAAAATAGCAGATGAAAATACTATGACGGGACTTAACAAGCTGATTTTTAATGTGTTTTTCCCTCTTAAAATTATGATGAGTTTTTACAAGGTGGATTTTGGGCAAAATCTCAGTGTAAAATATCTTGTTTATTTAAATGTAGTGTTTTTATTTCACATTTTTCTTACTTATTTTTTGGCGAAAATTACCAACAAGGACAAATCTTATGTTGTACTGGAAGCAAATGCTATGAGTAGGGGCAATTTCATAATAATGTCGTTTCCAATATTGAGTGTTTTGTTTGGAGATGAAGGGATTGTCATGGCAGGTGCAATTACAGGAATAAGTCAGTTTTTCTATAATTTCTACACTGTAAGCATGTACGAAGGATTGGTTGGAGAAAATAATTCAAAGAAAAAACTGTTCATAAATGTAGTGAAGACTCCGTTGATGATTGGACTTTTCGTAGGAATATTTTTGTATGTAACTAAGGTTAATTTGTTTTTCTTGGAAACTCCTTTGAGAAGTTTGGGGGATATTGCAGGAACATTGGCTTTGGTGACTATGGGATATGGTTTGAATTTTAGAATAGATTTTAAAGAAATTAAATCGATTATGAAGGTTTCCATTGTAAAACTTTTGGTTCTTCCTTTGACAGGATTATTTATCGGGAAAATTTTCGGATTGTCTGAAATTCAAAAGGTTGTTGCGTTGATTTTATTCGGAGCTCCTACGGCTGTTAATACTTATGTTTTCGCAAAAAGATATCGCCAAGATGACTCATTGGCAGGGTATTATGTTGTGAGTACGACAATTTTGTATTTGTTCACTTTAATACTTTTAATTAAGCTGATTTAGATTGCTTTATTATGTTTTAAATGAGATAATATAAGATGTAAAAACTAAATAAGGAGGAAAGTTATGGATAAAAAGATTGCAGGTTTAAAAATTCCGTATTTTATAATCGCATGTGTAATAATCGTTGTATCATTCATATTTGATGTTCTACCAAATGGTATGGTAGGGGCATTTTTGTTTTTGATTGTATTCGGGGAATTGTTAAACTTAATCGGAAATCACACACCAATTATTAAGACATATTTGGGCGGTGGAGCTATTGTATCTATATTTGTTGGTGCGGCTATAACTTATTATAAATGGTTACCAGCTGAATCCATCAAAAGTATAAATACTTTTATGACTAAGGGAGGATTCCTTGATTTCTACATCGCAGCTTTAATCACGGGTTCAATTCTTGGTATGAATAGAAAGTTGCTTATCAAAGCGGCTATTAGATATTTACCATGCATTTTGGGTTCTGTTATTGTTGCACTACTTTTAGTAGGTGGTGTAGGTTTGTTGTTCGGAAAGAGTGTAGGTGAATCTATCGCATACATCGGTATCCCAATTATGGGTGGTGGAATGGGAGCAGGTGCTGTACCTATTTCAAAAGTTTTCGAATCAGCATTGAACATTCCGTCAGAAACTATTTTGAGTAAACTTGTTCCAGCGGTTGCATTGGGTAATGCTATGGCAATCGTTGCAGGTGGTTTGTTGAACAGATTAGGAAAAGTAAAACCAAGTTTAACTGGTAATGGTCAATTAGTTAGAAGTGACGATGATAGTTTGAAGGCTGATAAGAAAGAAAATATTGTTCTTGAAGATGTTAAAGATTATGGTGCAGGAATTGTAATTGCAACAGCATTTTTCACATTTGGCGCAATATTAGCATTCTTGTTCGAAAAGATCGGGATCAAAATCCACTCTTATGCTTGGATGATTATTTCTGTAGTTATAGTTAAGGCAGCAGGAATTGTTCCAGAAAAAATCGAACACGTTGCTGAAGGTTGGTACAATTTCGTAGCCAAAAACTTTACTGCAGCACTTATGCTTGGCATTGGTATGGCTTACACTAATTTGGGACAAATCTTTGAAGCATTTACACCAAGTTATGTTGTTCTTGTAATTGCAGTAGTATTAGGCGCTATCATTGGTGCTGGAATCGTGGGATATTTCGTAGGATTCTATCCAATCGAAACAGCTTTAACAGCAGGATTGTGCATGGCTAACATGGGCGGTACTGGCGATGTTGCTGTTCTTACGGCTGCAGATAGAATGGAATTGATGCCATTTGCACAAATATCTTCTCGTTTGGGAGGAGCGTTAATAATTTTATTGGCATCTGTTTTAGTTCCAATATTTTTCTAAATTAATTGAGGTATTTTAAATAATACCTCTTTTTGTTTGGAATAGTTGGGCTTTAGTGTTAAAATTATATTGTAATAATGTTATTCAACAGTTTTGTTGAAAATTATTTGAAAATTTATGAGGTGAAAAATGAATATCGAAGAAATCAAACAAAAAGCTCTTGAACTTCACGAAAAAAATCAAGGGAAATTAGAAGTAGTATCTAAAGTAAAAGTTAATGACGCTATGGATTTGGCGTTGGCTTACACTCCTGGTGTTGCTGAACCTTGTAAGAAAATTCATGAAGACAATGATTTAGCATATAAATATACAAATAAAGGAAATATGGTTGCTGTTGTAACTGATGGTTCTGCAGTTTTAGGTTTGGGAAATATCGGTGGAATTGCTGGTATGCCTGTTATGGAAGGTAAATCAGTTTTATTTAAAGAATTCGGTAATGTTGATGCATTTCCTATTTGCTTGAACACTCAAGACACTGAAGAAATTATTAGAACTGTGAAAGCAATTTCTCCTTCATTTGGCGGAATTAATCTTGAAGATATTGCAGCTCCAAGATGTTTTGAAATCGAAAAAAGATTAATCGAAGAATTAGATATTCCAGTATTCCACGACGACCAACACGGTACTGCTGTTATCGTATTATCAGCAGTTATAAATGCGTTGAGAATTGTTAAGAAAGATATTTCTGATGTCAAAATCGTAATCAGCGGTGCAGGTGCTGCAGGTATTGCAATTTCTAACTTATTAACATTAGCTGGTGCTAAGAATAATTTAATCTTAAATAGCCGTGGAATTATTGATCCTGATGATGAAAAACTTGACGAAGCTAGAAGAGAAATCGCTAGAACAACTAACCCTAATAAAGTTAAAGGCGATTTGAAAACTGCGATGGAAAATGCAGATATTTTCATCGGAGTTTCTGCTCCTGGAATCTTAACAAAAGAAATGGTATCTTCAATGAACCACGATTCTATTGTTTTAGCAATGGCTAATCCAGTTCCAGAAATCTATCCTGACGAAGCGAAAGAAGCTGGTGCAAGAGTAGTTGGTACAGGTAGAAGTGATTATCCTAACCAAGTTAACAATGTATTGGTATTCCCTGGAATATTCAGAGGCGCATTGGATGCAAAAGCTGACAGAATTACTGACGATATGAAATTATCAGCAGCTTATGCTATTGCTCACATGGTTGAACAACCAACAGAAGAAAGAATTTTGCCAGAAGCATTTAACAAAGATGTTGCAAGAAATGTTGCAAACGCAGTTAAAAAATCTTGGGAAGAAAAGGAAGTTATTAAATAGGAGAAAATTATGATAGATATAGTTGATAGATTTATTGAATACGCGAAGATTTACACTACAAGTGATGAATCAAGCGAAACTTGTCCATCAACAGCTAGACAAAAAGATTTGGGTAATCTTTTGGTTAAACAACTAAAAGAAATGGGAATCGACAATGCGCACATGGACGAAAATGGATATGTGTATGCATCATTAGAATCAAACTTAGATAGAGAATCCAAATCTATCGGATTTATTTCTCACATGGATACTGCTCCTGATATGTCAGGGGAAAATGTAAAACCACAAATTTTGGAATACAAAGGTGGAGACATCAAATTATCTGATACTGTCACTACAACTGTGGAAGATTTTCCATTTTTAAAAGATTTGGAAGGACAAACTTTAATTCATACAGATGGAACTACACTTTTGGGTGCTGATGATAAATCTGGTATCGCGATTATAATGGACGCTGTAAATAAATTATGTGAAAACAAAGATATTAAGCATCCAACAATTAAAATTGGATTTACTCCTGATGAAGAAATAGGCAGAGGAGCTGATTTGTTCGATGTAGAAAAATTCGGAGCTGATTTTGCATATACTTTGGATGGTGGCCCAATTGGAGAATTGGAATACGAAAACTTCAATGCAGCAGGTGCGACAATAACTATTCACGGTAAAAATGTTCACCCTGGTAGTGCAAAAAATACTATGATTAATTCACAATTAATCGGTATGGAATTATTCAATGAACTTCCAGTAGCTCAAAGACCAGAACACACTGAACATTACGAAGGATTTTATTTGTTGACATCATTCGAAGGATCTGTTGAAAATACCGTTATGAAATTCATAATCAGAGATCACGACAAGAAAAAATTCGACGAAAAGAAATCTTATTTGGAAAAATTAGTCCAATTCTTGAATGTGAAATACAACAACGCTATCGAATTAGACATGAAAGATAGCTATTACAACATGAAAGAAAAAATAGAACCTGTAATGGAAATTGTGGATTTGGCTTATAAATCAATGGAAGATTTGGGAATAAAACCATTAGTTCAACCAATCAGAGGTGGTACTGATGGAGCACAATTATCATACAAAGGACTTCCATGCCCGAACATTTTCACTGGTGGATATGCCTTCCATGGAAAGCACGAATTATTATCTATCGACCAAATGAAAAAAGCATCGGATTTGGTTTTGAAAATAATAGAAAATTATTCAAAATAAAATATCAAGTAGCTTCTAGTAAATCTGGAAGCTATTTTTTATTGAAAAATGTTCCCAACAAAAATAAATTTTGCTATAATCTAATTAGGAGGGAAATATGAAAAACGATGTTTTAATTGACGATCAAAAGAAAAAATCGCTTACAGTGACCAATCTGATTTGGATGGGATTCACAGTTGTATGGGGTTTTGGAAATGTTGTTAATAACTACGCTAACCAAGGTTTGACAGTTATTACAAGTTGGATATTCATAATGGCTTTGTATTTTATTCCTTATTCATTGATGGTTGGAGAACTTGGTTCAACTTTCAAAGAAGGACAATCAGGACTTAGCTATTGGATAAAACAAACAATGGGACCATTACTAGCTTATTTGTCTGGCTGGACTTATTGGGTAGTACATATCCCATATTTAGCACAAAAACCACAAAACTTAATGGTTGCAGGTTCATGGGCGATTTTTAGAAATCCTAAAATGGTAAAATCTTTAAATCCAATTGTACTACAAGCATTAGTGTTAATAATATTTTTATTATTCGTGCTTTTAGCTGCAAATGGTATTAAATCTATAAAAGTTTTAGGTTCAATTGCCGGTACTGCAAGTTTTGTGATGGGTATTTTATTTATTTTGTTAATGTTGGCAGCTCCTGCATTAAGAGGAGTAGAAGTTGCATCTCCAAACATGATGAGCATCAAAACTTATCTGCCTAATTTTAATTTGCATTATTTAACGACGATATCCATGTTAGTGTTTGCCGTAGGTGGTTGTGAAAAAATCTCACCATATGTAAATGATACACAAGATGCAGGGAAAAATTTCCCAAAAGCTATGTTAATTATGGCTTTGATGGTAACTGTATCTGCGATTTTAGGTTCAGTTGCAATGGGGATGATGTTCGATACAACAAATGTTGCAAACGACTTAAAAATGAATGGCGCTTACTACGCATTTGAAAAATTGGGACAATATTATGGAATAGGTTCATCACTTGTTATCATATATGCTTTGACAAACTTCGCTGGACAAGCAGCAGCTTTGGTTATGAGTATCGACGCACCGCTTAAACTTTTATTGAGTGAAGCAGATGCAAAATACGTTCCAAACTTCTTGAGAAAAATCAACGACAAAAAAGTTCCAGTTGGTGGATATAAATTAACTACAATTTTGGTTAGTATTTTGATTATTATTCCAGCATTGGGAATTGGAAACTCAAATGAATTGTACAACTGGTTGTTGGATTTGAACTCAATAGTAATGCCAATGCGTTATATGTGGGTATTTGCGGCATATTTTGCATTAAAACACTACTTACATGAAAAACAAGGCGTAGAATATAAATTCACAAAATCAAAATCATTTGGTAAATTTATCGCTGGTTGGTGTTTTGTATTTACAGCATTTGCATGTATATTAGGTATGATTCCAAAAGAAGGGGAACCATTTACAAGTCAATGGAATTTCAAATTGATGCTTAACATTTTGACTCCAGTCGTATTGTTGGGATTGGGTCTAATATTGCCATCAATTGCTAAAAAAGAACAAGCAAAAAATATTTAAGACTTAAATTATTTCATAAAAAAAATAAATAACATGCGCTAGTCGGTTGTCAAAAGATAGCCGACTATTTTTGTGATATAATATAGACTGATTAAAATCAAGGAGTGGTTATGTTTACATTAAGAGATTTCAAAAGTCCTGAAACGTTGGATGAAGCTTATGAGTTATTGATGAAATCAAAAATGAATAAAATTTTGGGTGGATGTCATTTTCTTAAAGCTGGCAGTCGTTCTTACAATGTTGGGATTGATTTGTCAAAATTAGATTTAAATTACATAAAAGTTGAAGACGATGAAATAAAAATCGGAGCAACTACTACATACAGAGATTTGGAATACAATGATTTCTTTAAAGAATTTTGTGATGGAATTATTCCTAAATCTTTGAAAAGAATCGTGTCAACTCAACTAAGAAACACTGCGCAAGTCGGAGCAAGTGTGTTTTCACGATATGCATTTTCTGATTTTTTGCCGGTATTGTTATTATTAGATGCAAAAGTAAGATTGTACAATAATGGTGTGATGAGTGTTGAAGAATTTCTGAATTCAGATATCAAAAAGGATATTTTGGTAGAAGTAATAATTCCAAACAAAAACATTAATTGCGTACAATTCGTTCAAAGACTTTGCTGTAAGGATTTTCCAATTGCCATTGTAAGTGTTTCTAAAATAGATGGGAAATACAAGGTAGTATTTGGCGCGAGACCTCAAAAAGCAATGGTTATGAGAGATGTTTCTGATGAGATTAATGCTAATGGATTCGATAGAGAAAAGACATTGGAATTAATTGATGAGTATATAGGGTCAAATAACAAAGCGAAGAAAAAATACAGAAAACTTTTATTTGTTGGATTATTGGAAAAAGCGTTAGGTGAATTGCAATGATTATAGAATTAAATGTTAACAATAAAAATCATATAGCTAGTGTTGATTGCGATACTACTTTGTACAATGTGCTTCGCGATTTAGGTTATAAATCGGTGAAGTGTGGTTGTACTACATCAAATTGTGGTCTTTGCACTGTGTGGTTGGATGATGTTCCAGTACTTTCTTGTTCTATTTTGGCATTAAGATGTGAAGGCAAAAAGATTACAACTTTGGAAGGAATTTCTGAAAGCCAAAGAAAATTCGGAGAACTTTTGACTGAAGAAGGTGGGGAACAATGCGGTTTTTGTTCACCGGGGTTTATAATGAATGTTTTGAGTTTGAAGAAAACTATCAAAAATCCTACAGATGAAGAAATCGAAGATTATTTGATGGGAAATTTATGCAGATGTACAGGTTATGCTTCTCAAATGAGAGCTATTAAGAAATATTTGGAGATTGATGATGAAGATAAATAAAGATTTCAAGAAAATAGATTCAAATTCATTAGTTACTGGTAAACCTGTCTATACAGAGGATTTGAAAGATCCTAACGCACTTATTATAAAGTTGATGAGAAGTCCGTATGCAAGGTGTGAAATTTTAGAAATAGACAAATCAAAAGCAGAAGCGATGGATGGAATTGTTGCAGTGTACACTTATGAAGATGTTTTCGACAATAAATTTACTTTGGCAGGACAATCTTATCCAGAACCAAGTCCATACGATATGTCGATTTTGTCAAAAAATATTAGATACATGAGAGAGCCTGTAGCAATTGTAGTTGGAGTTAACGAAAAAGTTTGTAATCAAGCTATGAAGAGAATTAAAATCAAATACGATGTGAAAACTCCATTACTTGATTACACAAAAGCTATCGACAATAAAATTGTCGTTCACGAAGAAGACGTGTTCTTCAATGGGCCAACGAAAGTTTTTGGGTACGATACGAAAAGGAATATAGTTGGCGAAAAGAAGGAATCTTGGGGCGAAGATGTCGACAAGGTAATGAGTGAATGTGATGTCGTATTGGAAGA
The DNA here is from genome assembly GCF_000159695.1 of Finegoldia magna ATCC 53516. NCBI lineage: Bacteria > Bacillati > Bacillota > Tissierellia > Tissierellales > Peptoniphilaceae > Finegoldia > Finegoldia magna. The sequence goes on along the minus strand of NZ_CM000955.1, from coordinate 615,976 downwards.
CACTTTTACAACGAAAGCACAAGCACATTGCATGATGGAAACTTACAGATCGTATTGTTACATGGATCAATTTAATAGATTGTGTTGCATTTCATCTACACAAGTTCCATTCCACATCAAGAGACAATTATCTGTTGCGTTGGGAATTAGCGATTCAAGAATCAGAATTATAAAACCAAGAGTAGGTGGAGGATTCGGTGGTAAACAAACAAGTGTAACAGAAATTTATCCTGGATTTGTAACTTTAAAAACAGGAAAGCCTTCAATCCTTGTATTTGACAGAGAAGAAACTTTTGAAGCTTCAAACTCACGCCACCAAATGAAAGTTAAAGTTAAAATTGGTGCCAAAAATGATGGGACAATTGAAGCTTGTGACATTTATGCGTTATCTGATCAAGGCGCTTACGGTTATCACGCATTTACGACTTTGAATTTGGTTGGTAACAAAACACTTCCATTGTACAGCAGAATGAGAGCCGCTAGATTTTTCGGACAAGTTGTATACACTAACAAACTTCCTGGAGGAGCTTTTCGTGGTTACGGTGCAGTTCAAGGAACATTTGCATTAGAATCTATGGTAAATAAATTAGCCAAAGAATTAAACATGGATCCAGTTGAGCTAAGACTTAAAAACACTGTTCGTGAAGGAGAAAAAACTCTGGCGTACGGAATAGATGTCAAAAGTTGCAAATTAAATGAATGCATCGAAAAAGGAAGAGAAATGATTGAATGGGATAAATATTATCCTTTCAAAGAAGAAAAAGATAAAATAATTTCTGTTGGAATGGCAATTGCTCAACAAGGAAGCGGAATTCAAAACGTCGACACTTCAACAGTTGAAGTTAGATTAAACGAACAAGGTGATTATACATTGTTGATGAGTCCTACAGATGTTGGACAAGGAACGGATTCTATCATGGTGAATTTGGCAAATGAAGTGTTGCAATGTGGAATGGACAATATTATTCCAATAATCGCAGACACTGATATAACTCCATTTGATCCGGGAAGTTATGCATCAAGTGGTGTGTATATAACAGGAAGTGCAGTTGTCCGTGCGTGTGAAAATTTGTTAAATAAAATCAAAAAACGTGTTGCTATGAGATTTGAAACTTCCGTAGAATGGTTAGAAATTAGAAATCAAGAAGTTTATTTGCAAGATAAAAAATTAATTGCAATCAAAGATTTGGCTAGAGATTTATCCACTGGACCAAACGGTATGCAATTAATTGGCGTGGGAAACTTCGATTCAAAAACATCACCTCCACCATATATGGCGGGATTTGCCAAAATAAGTATCGACAAATTAACAGGAGAAATCAAAGTAGAAGATTACGCAGCGGTTGTCGATTGCGGAACTGTTATGAATACAAAATTGGCTACGGTTCAAGTCGAAGGCGGGATTGGTCAATCGATAGGATATGCTTTGTATGAAGATTCATTGTGGGATGATGAAGGAAGATTAAAAGAACATTCATTTATTTCGTATAATTTGCCTTCAAGAAAAGACATCGGAAATATTCACGTTGATTTTTGTGAAAGTTATGAGCCTACAGGTCCATTCGGAGCAAAATCAATTGGAGAAATAGTTTCAAACACACCTGCACCGGCTATTAATGGAGCGATATTAAACGCACTTGGTTGCACTTTCGATACTCTTCCGATAAAAGCTGAAGATGTTTTATTAAAAATGTATGAATAGATTTTAAGTCAGAGGTTAATAGCCTCTGATTTTTTATTGAAAATATTTCAAAAATTAAATAATTCATATATATAACAGTGGTAGATAAAATAAGCACTATTTTTACAAAATATCAAACGATTTTCATTAGTAGTATTAGGGATATGTATTTTCTGATATAAAAATTTTTTTGCAAAAAAATCGTAAGAAAAATCAAAATTATTGAATAATGTGCAGAATTAAGTAAATAAAATTTGCAAAATTTAAAATTAAATTTGAAAATTGTACTCAATATACTATAATATATAACTATAAAACAAAAAGGGGTGTTTACATGAAATTTGTAGCATTAGCAGTTACTTTAGTATTGTTTGCTTTATTGATGTTCATGGCTAAGAAGAAAATGAACTTCGGAACAATAACAATTGTAGCTGCAATTCTAGGTATTATAGTAGGATTTATTTTTAAAGGAAACACAGAATATGTAAAAGTATTTGGATCTATTTATGCTAATTTATTGTTTGCGATAGTAATTCCATTATTATTCACATCAATTGTTAGTACTGTAGTTTCTTTGGAAAGTATAGAAAAAATGAAGAAAATCGGAACAAAAACAATTGGTATTTTAAGTTTACACAATGTTTTAGGTTCACTTGTAGGTTTGATTTTAGGTGTTGCATTTAAAATTGGACAAGGAAGTTCATTAACTTTGGCAGCAGATGCAAAAGCTAAGGAAGTTCCAACTTTTGCGGAAACTTTTGTAAATTTCTTCCCAGATAATGTCTTGGGAAATGCAGCAGAAGCAAAAGTAGTTCCTATAATTGTATTTTCTGTTCTTTTGGGATTAGCTATATTGCAATTAGAAGAAAGAGGAGAAGGAGAAAAAGCAAAACCATTTTTGAATTTTATCGATTCAGCTGCAGCAGTTATTTTTAGATTTACAGGAATGATTATAGACTTCACTCCTTACGCTGTATTGGCCTTGATGGCGAACGCTGTTAGTAGAACAGATATGGCTAGCATGATGCCATTGATTGTTGTGTTGATATTGACTTATGTTGCATCAATTTTCCATTCATATATCACAACAGGCGCACTTTTGGCGCTATTTGCAAAGGTAAATCCAATCAAATTCTTCAAAAAATTCTGGCCAGTTCAATTGATTGCATTCTCAACACAATCTTCTGTGGGATGTATCCCAGCAAATACTGAAAATTTAACAAATAAATTAGGCGTTTCTGAAAAAATAGCAACTTTTGTCGCTTCGACTGGTGCAACTGTTGGTATGCCTGGTTGTGCAGGATTTTGGCCTATATTATCCGCAATTTTGACAATTAATGTTATAGGAATTCACTATTCATTTGGACAATATGTAATGCTAATATTAGTAGCGTTGGCAGTGTCTTTGGGTACAGTCGGAGTTCCTGGAACTGCAACAATCACAACTACTGCAGTGTTCGCAGCAATGGGACTTCCTGTTGAAATGGTTGTATTGATGAGCCCTATTTCAATGCTTGCAGATATGGGCAGAACTGCTACAAATGTTACAGCAGCAGGTTCTTCAGCAGTTATAGTTGCGGCAAGTGAAGGCGAATTGGACAGAGAAGTTTTTAATTCATAATTTTTACAAATAATTTTATATTACGATAATAAATTAGCAACCTTTACACATTTACTGATTAGTATTATAATCAAATTAGTAAATATTAGAAAGGGAATTGTAAATATGACAGAAAAAGCAAAATCTTTTTTTGAGTGGTTATTTGTAATAGGAATTGCCATTGTGTTAGCATTACTGCTTAGAAATTTTGTTATTAGCACAACTCATGTTGAAGGAAATAGCATGAATCCTACAATTGAAAACGGGGACAGAATTTTCGTCAACAGGATGGGGATTTTTAAGAACAAATTAAAGCGAGGTAACATTATAGAACTTCACGCACCGGATAAATCTGGTCGTGACTACATCAAAAGAATTGTAGCATTACCTGGCGATACTGTTGAATTAAAAAACAATAAAGTATACGTCAATAACGAACAATTGAATGAAAATTATACAAGTAGTCAAACGACTCTTGTTTCAGGAAATGAAACAAAATGGGAATTAGGAGAAGATGAGTATTTTGTTTTGGGGGATAACAGACTCCCACGAGAATCTAATGATAGCAGAATATTCGGACCGATAAAGAAAAAGGCGATAGTTGGTAGAGCTTTTTTGAGATATTTTCCATTTAATAAATTCGGTGTATTATAAGAAAAACTAATCTTGGATTTTCCAAGATTAGTTTTTTTGATTTTTGATGACTTTAGTCAGTTGAGTTCGCTTGCGAACGAAACAATAAACTACCCGCTATGCGGGTAGGCGTTCTTAGGTTATACCAAAAAAATCACCAAGTATTATAATAGAGTTGTTCAGACCTAAAATAATAAGATGTGATTTTATGGCAAATAAAACTAATTCATTGTCTCACACAAAATGGATGTGCAAGTATCACATAGTCTTCACTCCAAAGTATAGACGAAAAGTGATATTTTATCAATATAGAGAAAGTCTCATAGAAATATTCAAATTACTTTGTAAATACAAAGGAGTAGAAATAATAGAAGGGCATATGATGCCAGATCATGTACACATGTTAGTAAGCATTCCACCCAAAATATCAGTATCAAGTTTTATGGGATATTTAAAAGGGAAAAGTGCTCTAATGATGTTTGACAGACATGCGAATTTAAAATACAAATTTGGCAATCGTCATTTTTGGGCAGAAGGATATTATGTGAGCACAGTGGGATTGAATGAAAAGACAATAGCAAAATATATAAGAGAACAAGAGCAACATGATATAGCACTTGATAAATTGAGTGTAAAAGAATATACAGATCCGTTTATGAAATAGAAATTAAAAATCCCTTTCAGGGATAGGCTAAAGTGGCAAAAACAGTTAGGTTTGAACGGAGTGAAAACCAGCGCCTTGAGACGCTGGTTGGTATCACTCGGGCTTATAGCCCTTGAACAAACCACCCGTTTTACGGGTGGTCATGATTGGTATTAGTTTGAATTTTGTTGAATTGTACCACTTCTGTACGCTTCAATTAAACTTTCCAAATCTTCGATCAGTTCTAGGATTTCTTCTCCTTCATCGGTATCTTTTATGAGCATTCTTTTTGGAAATTCTTCCGTGATTGTAACTTCTGGAGTGTACGCACCGTGAACTGATTCCATTACTTTGAAATTCTTGTGTTTTGCTATGGCTAAGTGATGTGAGTTAAATGTCAACGTATATCCAGCAATTCCTGTTTTCTTTTGGTAAGCTTCTGAAATTCCGCCATCTATTACATAAGTTTTGCCATTGGCTGATACTGGTTTTTCTCCATTGATGCTTTTAACGGGAACGTGTCCGTTAATTATGTGAGATGTCTCAGGATTCATATTGAATTCTTCAAATATTTTGTCTGCATATTTTTCAATCTTGCTTAAACTAAAATAAGGATTACTTACTTCTTTTCTGACATCTTTGTCAGTTATGAAGAAATTTTCGAATGTTGATATCTTGCTTTTCCCGAACATAGGAGATTTTGGACCACACCACATATACCAGAAAAAGTCCAACGCTGTTTGTCTGTCGGGGTCATTGTCATCCATGTTTTTTGCTGAATTTATAATTCCTTCGAAGAAATCCAAAAGTGATTTACCACTGTAGGTATTGGATTGATAAGTGAATTCTTCAAAACTACCGTCCTTATTCATTGGAATACATCCGTGGAAAAGCAAATTGCTATTTGCAATTTTGTACACTGAACCATACGAGAATAAAAAGTCCATGTGCTCTTTTAATCTGTGACTTGTTCTGAAGGATTTTGAAATGCATTCGACAACTTCTTGTTCACTTGGTGTTAACTCAAGAGGATTTTCAGGATCAATTGTAGGGAATTTTATATCCAAAAGCGCATGAGGCTTACCATTTGCATCCTTGTAAATTCCATTTTTAAAATCAATCCTTTCAAGATATAATCTGTCCAATTGTTCAAATTCTGGATTTCTCTTGAAAAGTTGGTTCTCTAATTTGAATTGAATTATAGAAATTGCTTTGTGCATTCTTGCTGCGTGAAGCAAATCAGTTTCTGAGTGTTTGTTATCGTCCAAGATTCTGACTTTGAATCTTTCGCATGGATCATCATAATATGATTCGTCTGCCAATGTAGACAATAATCTCAAATTAATTCCGTAACCATCTTCCAAAGATTGAAAATTATTGTAACTTATTGCATTTCTAACGACGTTACACGCATTCACATAACTACCAAGATACGCTGCAATCCATGTAACATCGTGGTTGCCGTATTGAATATCCACATCTTTTTTAGCAATAAGAGTATCCATAATAATGTCCGGTCTTTTTCCTCTGTCGAAAATATCTCCGACGATGTGAAGCCAGTCAATGTTCAAATCTTGAATTAATTCACACAAAGTTATTATAAAATCTTCGCTGACTTCTATTTTAATGATGCTATCTAAAAGTTGATTAAAATATTCTTTCTTATTCAAAGATTCGTATTGAATGTTGAGCATTTCATCTATCAAATCTCTGTAGTAGAAAGGAGTTTGATTTCTGACTTTTTGTCTAGAATATTTGCTGGCAACTCTTTTAGCGATTCTTATAAGATAAAAAATCGTATCTCTTATCCATTTTTCTGTAAATTCATCGTTTTCCTTTGTAATATTGATAATTGTCTTAGGATCGTAAATTAAATTGGCCAACTGATTTTTCCTTGATTCCGATAATTTGTCTTTGAATTCAAGGTCAATTTTAATTCTGGTATTACCAGAAGCACTTTTAATAATTCTGTTGAAACTATCGTATTGTCCGTGCAAATCAGATAAGAAGTACTCTGTGCCTTTTGGTAAAACTGACAGAGACGTCAAACTGATTATTTTGTTGGCTGCTTGTTCAATCGTAGGAAATTCTTTTGCAAGTAATTTCAAGTATTTTAAATTGTTCAATTTTCTACCTCCATAATACTATTATATATGAACTCAGAAAAAAAGAAATAGTTTGCATATTGAAAAATGATTACAAATTTGATATAATTATAGGCGTAAAGATTTGTTATTTATCAAACAAATATTTTTTTACTTATTAATCCTACAAATCTAGTAGGAAATAAAAAAAGGAGGCAATATAATGAGTAAAATAGTTTTAATTGGAGCTAACCATGCAGGTACAGCTTGCGCGAACACAATATTGGATAACTACAAAGATGAAGAATTAGTAATTTTTGATCAAAATTCCAATATTTCTTTCTTAGGTTGTGGAATGGCATTGTGGATTGGAAAGCAAATTAAAGGTCCAGAAAAATTATTTTATTGTAGCAAAGAGGTTTTTGAACAAAAAGGCGCTACAGTTCACATGGAAACTAAAGTAGAAAACATCGACTACGACAAAAAAATTGTTTATGCAAAAGACAAAGACGGAAAAGAAATTCAAGAATCTTACGACAAATTGGTATTAGCTACAGGATCTCAACCAATTTTACCAGATATCGAAGGAATGGATTTGGAAAATGTTCAAAAAGTTAAAATTTTCCAAGATGCACAATCAGTCATAGACAAGATTAATCACGAAGATATTAAAAAAGTTGTAGTGGTAGGTGCAGGCTACATAGGAACAGAACTTGCTGAAGCTTTTAAAAGATTAGGCAAAGAATCAACATTGATAGAACACGGTAATACTGTTTTAAGAGGTTATTATGACGACAAATTCTGCAAGAAAATGGAAGAAAATCTTAAAAATCACGGTGTAAATTTAGTATTCAATGAAGAAGTTGTAAAATTAGAAGGAACTGATGGAAAAGTAAATAAGGTAATAACTGACAAAGCAGAATACGATTGCGATATGGTTGTTATGTCTATTGGTTTTAAACCAAACAGTTCACTTGCAAAAGATCATTTGAAATTGAACGATCATAAAGCAATTATCACTGACAAACATCAACAAACTTCAGATGAAAATGTATTTGCAGTTGGAGATTCAACAGTTATTTTCAACAACGCAACAGGAAAATTTGAATACGTTGCATTAGCTACAAACGCTGTAAGAAGTGGTATAGTTGCTGGTCACAATGTTTGTGGAACAAAATTAGAATCAAACGGCGTCCAAGGATCAAACGGAATTAAAATTTACGATTTGTGCATGGTATCAACAGGTTTGACAGTTAGAAATGCTGAAAAATTAGGAATGGAAGTTGAATACACTGATTTCACAGATTTACAAAAACCACCATTTATGGAAGAAAACAACAAAGAAGTTACTATCAGAATTGTTTACGATAAAAAATCACGCGAAATCAAAGGTTGTCAAATAATGAGTGAATATGATATTTCAATGATGATTCACATGTTTAGCTTGGCAATCCAAGAACACGTTACAATCGACAAACTAGCTCTTACTGATATATTCTTCTTGCCACATTACAATCAACCATACAACTATGTAACTATGGCAGCTATTCAAGCTTTATAATCAAAAAAATTAGCGACTACTTTTAATTGATGTGTACCCATAAAACTGGACACAATATTTAATTAATTAGTTGTAGTGGATGCTAACCTATATTTTGTAGGTGGCATCCATTTTGTTTTTGATTGAATTCTTTCGTTATTGTAATAATAGATGTATTCTTCTATTGCTTTAGAAAATTCTTCATAGGAGCTATAGCTCTTTTCACAGCCATAATAAACTTCATTTTTTAATCTTCCAAAGAATGTTTCCATAATAGAATTATCGTAACAATTCCCTTTTCTTGACATTGATTGTCTTATACCATGTTTTTTTAGTTCATTAACATAATATTTATGTTGGTATTGCCAACCTTGATCTGAGTGTAGTATCAAGTTATTTAATTTTGGAAATTTGCTAAATGCTTTTCTTAACATATTCGATATTTGTTTTAAATTAGGACTTAGAGATAAGTCATATGAGATAATCTCATTGCTATACATATCAAGTATTGGAGATATGTAGCATTTACCCCAAGAAAATTTAAATTCAGATACATCCGTGGTCCATTTTTGTAAAGGTCTGTCTGCTTTGAACTCTCTATTGATGATATTATCTGCAACTTTACCTATCTTTCCCTTATATGAGTGATATTTCTCTTTAGACCTTTTCCCAAATAGTTTTAGCTCATGCATGATCTTTTGAACTTTTTTATGATTTATTACATACCCTTGATTTATTAACTCCATATACACTCTTCTTACACCATATCTTCCTTTGTGCAAGTTAAATATTTCGGTTATTTTATCTGCGATAGGGCGATTCTTAACTTTTATCTTATCCACTTTATTCAGTTCAAAGTAGTATGTTGATTTTGGCAAATCAATCGCTATTAAAAGATAGTTTAGTCTGTATCCTTTTTCTTTAAGTTCTTTGACAATCGCTGCTTTTTCGCCTTGAGTTGCGCAGCGTAACGTTCTTCTCTCAAGGCGATCTCTTTTTTTATTATTTCGTTTTCTGCTTTTATATATTCATTTTCCGCTCTAAGTCTTATGAGCTCTTCTCTTTCAGATTCATTAAGTTTCCTTGGCTTATGGATATTTTTCTTTTTCATGCTTGTATTTTTAGATTTACAACCTCTCTTTCTATTTACAAGACCATTATATCCATAATTTTTATACTTGTTAACCCATGAATAAAGTTGTCCACGATTAATTCCGATTTCAATTGCTACAGAACCTATTGTGTTTCCAGCTAATACTTTGCTGACCACTTCTAGCTTTTCATCAGTTGTCCACTCGATATTATTTCCATGTTTTAAAATTTCTGGACCATGCTTTTCTTCTAACTTAAACCATTCTTTAATTGTGTCATGAAATCTCTTTTCTTTAACTCCTTCAGGTGTATTAGGCCATTTACCTTCTCTATACAACTGCACACATTCTCTTTTAAATTCATAACTATATTTCATAAAAATACCCTCCTTACTGGATGTCCAGTAAAGAGGGTACATATCAAATACAAGTAGCCGCTTTTTTATTTAGCCAAGAGCAACATCTAAAATCATCATTATAATAAATCCAATTATAATTCCATAAGTCGCTTGGCGTTCATATCCGTTGCTGTGAGTTTCAGGAATAATTTCGTCGCTAATTACAAAAAGCATCGCCCCTCCTGCAAAAGCCAAAATAAATCCCAAAATAGGTGAGAACCAAGTTACAAGTCCGTAACCTAAAAACGCTCCAATTGGTTCTACTAATCCTGTAAATAATGCGATTAAGAATGCTTTTTTGACCGTGTAATTTTCTCTAACCAAAGACAAAGCTACAGCCAAACCTTCAGGCATATTTTGTAGACCAATTCCTATTGCGATTGGAAGACCGTTTGCTACTGAATCTCCTCCAAAACCAACTCCAGTTGCCATACCTTCTGGGAAATTGTGAATTGTAATCGCAATTACAAACAACCATATTTTTTTCAAAGAATCTGAAGGATTCCCTTCAACTCTTTTGTCCAATAAATGCTCATGAGGAGAGTATTTGTCGATTAAATCCAAAAACACAGCTCCAGCAAAAATTCCAAGTGAAGTTATTAAAACTCCTCTAAAACCTCCACCGTTTTCTTCGATACTAGGTAAAATTAATGAAAAACAAGTCGCAGAAAGCATGACACCTGCAGCTGTCCCTAAAAATACATCTAATTTACCTTGACTAACATTTCTAGTGAAAAAAACGGGAATTGCACCGACTCCAGTAAGAAGTCCAGGCACTATCAATCCCAAAATCGTCAATAAAAATGGGTCAATATTTTTCATCATAAAAATCCCCCTTCAAAAATTTTAAAAATAAAATTTCTATTACTATTTTACTATGAATTCAAGAATTATCAAATGTGATATAATATTAAAAGATTTATATTATTTTTGAATTAGAAAACAAATTCGAAAAATTACTCGTAGTTTAACAATTGAAACGAGGTATTTATGCAAGCTATTTACAGAAAATATAGACCGGATACTTTCGATAAAGTTTATGGTCAAAAACATATAACTGATATTTTAAAAAATCAAATCGAAACGAAAAATATTTCTCACGCATATATTTTTTCCGGTTCAAGAGGAACAGGGAAGACTAGTTGTGCGAAAATTTTTGCAAGAGCTATCAACTGTTTGGATTTACAAGATGGAAATCCTTGTAACAAATGTGAAAATTGCCTAAGTTCTTTGGAAGAATCTACATTAGATATCGTGGAAATGGACGCTGCTAGTAACAGAAGAATTGACGATATCAGAGAACTGCGCGATAAAGTAATTTATCCGCCTACAAAATTAAAATACAAAGTTTACATTATCGACGAAGCTCACATGATTACCAATGAAGGATTTAACGCATTACTTAAAATCATGGAAGAGCCACCAAAACATTTAGTGTTCATACTAGCCACGACAGAAATTGACAAAATTCCTCAAACAATTCTATCCAGATGTCAACGATATGAGTTCAAGATGATTAATGCCAAGGATATTTCAGATAATATCAAATATATCTTGAACGATTTGAACAGAAAAATGGACGACGATGCGATTAAACTCATTGCGAACAAAGCTGATGGTGCAATGAGAGATGCATTATCTATTTTGGATCAAGTTCTTAGCATTGAAAAAGAAAATATAACAAAACAAGATATAAATGATATACTTGGTATTGTCGACAATAAAGGAATTTTCAAGCTTGTCAATAGCATCATAAAAAAAGATGCCGCAGAAGTTTTGAATAATTTGTACACAATATCACACAATAAGCCTGTCGAAAATGTTATGGATGAGCTGTTAAATCATTTTAGAAATTTGCTGTTGTCAAAAAATGGTCTTGAAAACATCAGACAGAACAACACTCAGTACAATGATGATTACAATTCACAATCTGAATTGATTACGAATAGGCAAATAGTCGAAAGTATGTCGATTATAATAGAGCATCAGAAAAAACTTAAACAAGCTGATAATCAAAAAGCTCTGCTTGAAATTTTGGTAATGAGACTAATAGATTATATCGATTACGACGATTTGATTGCCAGAGTGAATACTTTGGAAGATAAGCTCAACAATATTGAACAAAACGGGATTAAGATCAATTCTACACAAAAATTAGTCGAATTTGATGAAAAAATCGATAAAAACATAGAAATTTCACAAAAATCTTCAGAAAAAGCAGAAAAATCAGATGAATTATCCGATAAAAATGATATAATAAAAAATGATGAAAAAATCGACGACAAAAGTGACGAAGAGTTTGTCGAAAATGATGATTCATTTGGAAAACTAAGAGAAGTTTTAAGAGATTTCGACAAAGTTCCAAAAGAATTAGCTGATGATATCAAAGCTAGTTTGGAGAATGACAAGTTGGTTTTGAAGACTAATCAGTTGTATTTGTACACTTTGCTTCCTCATAAGAAAGTTATTGAACAATTACTTAAACCGCATTACGATTTTAAGGTTTTAGATTTACAAATTGACGATGAAGCAGAGAAAAAAGTAAACGAGAATGTTAAAAAATTACAAAATTTATTTGGAGAAAATGTTCAAATAATTGAAAAATAGGAGGAATTATGGGAAATAAATTTAGAGGCGGAATGCCTGGTATGGGAAACATGGGTAACATGATGAAACAAATGCAAAAAATGCAAAGACAAATGGAAGAAACTCAAAAAAAATTAGAAGAAACTGAAGTTACTGCAACTAGTGGTGGCGGAGCTATCGAAGTTGTAGCAAACGGCAAAAAAGAAATAGTTTCTATTAAAATAGATGAAGATTTGGTAAAAGATGGCGATGTTGAAATGCTTCAAGACATGGTGATGGTTGCTGTTAATGATGCTATCAAAAAAGTATTGGACATGAGTGAGTCTGAACTTGGGAAAATCACTGGAGGAATTAATATTCCAGGATTCTAAATAAGGGGGGATAATTTTGTCACTATACCCTAAAGCAATGGATGAATTGATTAAAAATTTGTCCAATTTGCCGACTATTGGCAGAAAAAGTGCGAGAAGATTAGCTTATAGAATTATAGACATGGATCCTAAAAAAGTCGATGAGCTTGTAGAAAGCATTGTAAATGTGAAGACTAATATTAGACCGTGCGCTAATTGTGGAAATCTTACTGATAAAAAATTGTGTGATATTTGTTCCGATCAAAAAAGAGATAACAGTGTCATAACTGTCGTTGAAGATTCAATGAATGTAATATCAATTGAAAAAACTGGCGAATACAATGGGAAATATCACGTTTTAGGTGGATTATTATCTCCAAGGGATAATATCGCTCCGCAAGATTTGAATTTGGAAAATTTGTTTTTGAGATGTAAAAAAGATTATGTTAAGGAAGTTATCCTAGCATTATCACCAACAACTAACGGAGATTTAACAACTAACTTCATAATAGAAGTTCTTAAAAATGAAGAATATAACGTAAAAGTTTCCAGAATTGCAATGGGAGTACCATTGGGAGCTAATTTGGAATATTATGACGAAATGAGCTTGTACAAGGCTATTTTGGATAGAAGAGAAATAAAATAATCATAATCTGCAATCCTTGTAGATTATGATTTCTTACGTTTAAATGTTTGTAATAAAAATGGAATGGAGGAAAATTTAATGGATTCAAATAGAATTAAAGAAGCAATCAAATTTTCGTCTCCAATTATGTTGGGATATATTCCTATAGCGATGGCTTTTGGTTTGTTGTGCAAAGGTCAAAACATTAGCATGTTGGATTCGACTTTGTTTTCTTTTGTTTTCTATTCTGGAGCAGCACAATTCATGGCAGTTGAATTATTAGGTGCTGGAGTAGGTATGTTTTCCATCGTGTTGTCGGTATTTTTATTAAATTTGAGATTGTTCATAATGTCGACATCTTTGGGAATTCATACACAAAAAATAAATCCGAAAGCACTTCCTGTAATAGGATTTATGTTAACGGATGAAGCATTTTCGGTGATGAGTTTTAACAAAGAAAAGCTTAACACAGAATTTGCGTTGGCAGTGGAATTAGGACCTTATTTGGCTTGGGGAATATTTACACCAGTTGGATATTTAATAGGACAATTAATGCCAAAATCAGTCCAAACATCATTAGAAGTAGGACTTACTGCGATGTTTATCGCACTGGTAGTACCATCTATTAAGAAAAGTTCGAATGGTTTGGTAGTTAGTTTGATTGGCGTTGTAACTTATGCAATTATTTTTTATTTGAAATTTATACCATCTGGATGGGATATAATCTTAGCAATTTTATTATCATCATTCATCGGATTGAAAGTAATTATGAAAAGAGGTCAAAATGTATAATATAATTTTAATTTTATTATGTAGCTTAGTTACAGCGGTTCCTAAGATATTACCTCTAAAATATTTAAAAGGAAAACAACTTTCCAGACAAACCGCTGAATTTTTAAATATAATACCATATACATCATTAAGTATCATGGTAATAAGAGGAATTCTAACAGCTTCAAGTGAAATGCTAGTTCCTACAATTGTAGCTTCAATCGTAGCTATTATTATCGCTTATTTGAAAGAAAATGTTGGACTAACAATTATATTAGCAGTTCTAACAGCATTTATTTGTTTGAAATTTTTCTAAAAAAATACCTTCTGTAGCTCAAATTAAAGCCGCAGAAGGTTTTTGTTTTTATTTTACTTTTCTTATATTGCAATGTTGTCTTTTGAAAACTGGAAATCCTGAAATTGGATCGAAGATTTCGTTGTCAATTAACATATTAATGTTCGCATCTTTCCAATTGTCATCTTGGCTGAATGAACCACCGCCGACATTTATTTCCAAATCGTGACGGTTTGACATATTATTAGTAACTGCTTGAAGGATTACACTTGCTCTATCGTTGTATACTTCAACCAAATCCATATTTTCAATTCCTAATTCTTTAGCATCATCTTCATTCATTATAACTTGTGGGTATTCTTGATGATTTAATAATCCATCGATGTTCAAATGTTGCGTTCTGAATGTTGTATGAATTCTTGCGCCTGTGTTCATAGTAAATGGATATTTGGATAATTTTTCTGATTTTTCGTGCTTATTTTCAAATCCGTCGTCATAAACTGGGATAGGTGAGAATCCATACTTTTCTAAAAGTTTTGAATGAATTTCAATTTTACCAGTTTCTGTATTAAATGAATCGTATTTTTTGTAAGACACTTCTGGCTTTTTGTCGAAATGATATACGCCTTTTTCCTTCAATTCTTTTAAAATTTCTGGTGTGTGATAAAAAGCTTTATCCAATAAATCATCGAAATTTTCAGGGTAGTATTCACCAAATCCTAATGCATCTGCAATTTTTTTCAAAATAAAAATATTTGGAAGAGAATTGCCCAATGGTTCTACTAATTTTTCTTTGATTTCGATGCGGTCTGGATATATTGCGTAGCGATCTTCTTCGTAATAAGTTGTAGCAGGGAGGATGACATCTGCAAAGTATGCATCTTCAGTCATAAATCTGTCACAAGTTACGAAGAAATCCAAACTTTTTAACGCTTTTCTGTAAAGTTGACTGTTAGGATAATTTACAGACATACATGAGCCCAAATTAATTAGACCTTTTATTGGATAAGGATCGGATTCTAATATTGCTTGTGGAAGTTTCGTAAATTGTGGTTGACCGATTAATTTGTCGAAAAGAGGGAATTCCTTTGAACCGATTTTTTCGATATTTTTTGCGTTATTCGGTGGGTTTTGTACTCTCTTCATTGGCTTGTTTTTATTAATCAAAAGTCCGCCTTTGATATCTAAGTTTCCCAATAAGCTCCATAAAATATACAATGAACGTATTGTTTGAACTCCACAGTGTGAATATTCAAGTCCTGTGTATGATTTAAGAGCAACTGTGTTGTCAAAGAGTAAATTTGCCAACTCTTTTACCTCGTCAACTTCAAGTCCAGTGATTTCTGATGTTTTTTCCAAATCAAATTGCGTAAAATATTCCTTGAATTCATCGTAACCGTAAGTGTATTTTTCGATAAAATCTTGGTCAAGTTTATCTTTTAAGTAATTTAGCATTCCAAGAATTAGTACTATATCAGTACCACTATTGACGATGTATTTGTAATCAGCATATTCGATAATATCTGAATTGTAATGGTCTACGGCTATGATTTTCATTCCTTCATTTTTTCTTTTTACCATATTATTATAGAAAAATGGAGGAGAATCTGTTTTGGGATTGGCACCCCACACGCAAAGCATTTCAGTGTTTTGCAAATCGCAAACTAGATTCGGTGCACTTAATCCAAAAACTGTTTGAGGAGCAAATATGCCAAACGATACGAAACATAATGAGCCAACTGATCCGTTGTTCGGACTTCCTATTGGAGACAAGAATCCTCCGTTATCAGCGTTAGGCATTTGAATTGAAATAAAATCGTTCGAAGTTGTGTCGAATGCGCCTCTACCAAAATGACTTGCAATTGATTTTGCACCGTATTGTTCAATTATTTTAGAACATTTTTCTTTGATAAGTTTCATGGCTTCATCCCATGAAGCTTTTTTGAATTCTAGTGTTCCTTTTTCACCAGTTCTAATCAAAGGATCAGTTAATCTGTCTTCTGAGTTTAGAATTTCGTCTGAATACAATCCTCTCAAACAAAGAGCGGAAGGTTTTTCGTCTGATTTTTTGATGGATTTTATCTTTCTACCGTCCATGTCGCATTCCACATGGCATTGACCAGGACAAATTCCACAAATAGTTTTAATTTTTCCCATTGCATCTCCTATTATTATTATTTAAAATTTTTTATTTCAAAAATATCATACACACATTCTTCATACGGATGAACATCTTCGATAATTTGTATACATTTTTTGATATTATTTTCTGTCGTGCGAAATTCTAATTTGATTTCGTCGACTTCGTTGATAATATTTTTTTCACCAGAAAAATTATTTGCTAAATCATTGGGCATAAAATGACCTTTTACTTTTGATGTAGTATAACAATAATCGTAATTTCCTATGGTTATGATTTTTTCTTCGCCTAGTTTTTTTATTAACAAATCAATATAATCTTCTAGTATGTATACATCTAATTTATATGTTATCATAAAAACTCCTTTTGTTCATGTTTATATTTTTTTTGTTTGGGTATCTATATTGTATCAAAGAATTTAACGAAAAGGAGATTATTATGGATTTAAAATTGTATTACAAAGAAACTTGCCCATTCTGCAAGAAAGTATTGAGATTTATAGAAAAAAAAGGAATTAAGGATGTTGAATTAGTAGACATCAAAGCTGACGAAGCTAATGAAAAATACCTAATCGAAAAGGGTGGACAAGATCAAGTACCTTGTCTTTTCATTGATGGAAAACCAATGTATGAATCAATGGATATTATAAAATTCTTGGATGAAAAATTCCAATAAAATTTTTAAAAATGCTACATACTAATGTATGTAGCATTTTTTGTATTGTTATTTTTGTAAAAGTTTACTCTAATTTATAGAGAATTGCATCACTGTTTTTTATGATTATTTCTAGTTTTTATTAAGTACGTTGTAGTAGATAAAACATAATATTATGTTAAAAAAAATAAGAGAGCCTTCGATTAATCTATTCAATTTTATTATTTCGTTGAAATTTAAAAACATAATTATTAATGTGATTAAATAAATAAATTCTACAAGTTTTTTTATTTTTTTGCTTTTCATTAGTACCTTCTTATCGACACGATATCGTGCATTCTTTTGTATACATGTCTTTTACCTAATCTCGACCTATACATTTTTGTAACCTTTATTTTAAATGTTAATCCATGATTACGATCGTTCGGTATTCCAAAAGTAGCAGCACCACCCATAAGAGATGATATATATCCTATGATTTTGGAAGGCTTTTTTCCACCGGGAAATTTTGCAAGTATAAGTGCTAACACTCCACCAGCAGATGAAACATTTCCTAGTGCACTTCTAATTTCTGCAAAAGATAATTTCTTCGTAATATATGATACATCGGATTTATAAAAGCTTATTTCATTATTGTATATTGTATTTCCAGTAATTGAAGAATAAATCGAATCATCTTCCTTGTTATAAATTATATATTCGATTTTTCCAGTATTAATGTCTTTGATTTCAATTTTAGTTTCGTTTTTTGAATCAATTATATTCAGAATCTCTTCTTTTTCATAAGAATTAACCTTAATACTATTATCGTTTATTTCTGAAATAGTAATATCCTTTGAGTTTTCATAATTTCCTGAAGCAAATGAAATTTGGGGTATGTTTGTTGAAATTATTGACATCAATAAAAGTCCCGCTATTAATCGTTTAAAATTTAATTTATTATACATTTTATTTCCTCCTACATGTAGAAATGATTAATAGTGAATGCAATTCTCATTTATATTTTAAAAAAATAATTTTGAGTTGTCAATATTAATTATCATTTAAAATTTGAGAAAATTTGGCTTTTGAATGTTTTAATTAAATTTTAATTATAATAATTTGAGCAATTTGTGATAGAATAAATATCGTAATAAAAAAAGTAGCAAACCTTTGGGATAGATTTGCTACTTAAATAACATTGGCAAGTTCATATTAGGAGGATGAACAACCATTTATTCTTATCATTATAATATCATAGAATTGAACTTAATAAGTTACAAATTTATTACGATTTAGGGAATTGAGGGGAATATGAAGGTAGGAATTATTGGAGCAGGAGCTAGTGGAGTTTTTGCGGCATTATTTTTAAAACAAAATTACATAGACACGACTGTTATTGAAAGAAACGCCAACGCTTTGAAGAAAATTTATGCAACAGGTAACGGTAGATGCAATTTTACTAACAGAAATGTATCGTACAAGAATTATCATGGTGAAAATCCAAAATTCACAATAAGTGCTATCAAAAAATTTGATAATTACGATGTTATTGAGTTTTTTAATGATATGGGAATTCCCGAAGTTGAGCTTGAAAATGGCAAGATTTTTCCGAAAAGTTTACAAGCTTCATCAATCGTAAAACAAATGATGTGCTTAGCAAATCATTTGGAAGTAGAATTCATCTACGATAGTTTTGTTGATGACGTTAGAAAAAACGGAGATGTTTTTGAAGTAAAATCCAACGGTTCATTGTATAAGTTTGATTATTTGATAATAGCTTGTGGGTCGAAGGCTTACAAAAAAAGTGGCTCTGATGGAAATGGATACATTCTTATGAAAAAACTGGGACACAATATAGTGAAAACTCATCCAGGAATTGTGCAATTGAGACTTAATGGAGATAGTTTCAAAAAAATGAGCGGTACAAAATTCAAAGCTAATGCAAAATTAGTTGTAGATAACAAGGAAGTTTTCGAATTTTATCATGATGTTTTGTTCACTGATTATGGAATTAGTGGGCCAACTATTTTGCAATTATCAGGAGAAGCAATCAGAGCTAAAAACAAGGGATTAGATGTCAAAATAAGAATTGACACTGTAGATTTGGATGAAAATAAATTGTATGAGCATTTAATCTACATAATATCTTTAAATTATTATAAGAAAATAAATGAGTTGTTGGTCGGTTTGATTAACGACAATTTGATTGAAGAAGTTTTGAATCAAGCAGGTATAAGTTATGATATTAATGTGTGCGAGCTTAGCAAGGAAGAAATTTACAAATTAGCACACACTCTTAAAAATTTGGAATTTAGTGTTAGTGGATACAAGGATGAGGATTCTGGTCAGATAACTTGCGGAGGAGTCGACACAGATGAGATCAATCCTTCTACTATGGAATCAAAAAAAATAAAAAATCTGTATATTATTGGTGAAATTATGGATGTCGACGGAGATTGTGGTGGATATAATCTTCAATGGGCTTTTTCATCGGCGTATTCTTGTGCGATGTCTATAATTAAAAAGGAGAACTAAATGAATAAAATGCAAAGAAAACTTATTGACTTAGATAACCACGGTCAAAAAGTTAGAGTAGGTTTGGTTGGTTGTGGCAAAATGGGATCAGGTCTTGTGAGTCAGTTGAGTAGAATCAAAGGAATGAGACCATCTGTTATTGTAGATCGACACGTCGACAAGTGCGTGACTGCCTTGAGAAAAGCAGGTGTAAAAGATGTAGATATTGTCAAAACAACTGATTTGAAAGTTGCAGAAAATGCTATTAAAAATAATTCGTTCGTAGTAAGTGATGATTATACTTTGAGTTACAAATTGGACATGATTGATGGCGTAATTGATGCTACAGGAAATCCTCCATTTGGGACACAACTTGCAGTTGAAAGTATTGAACACGAAAAACAAACTATTTTATTAAATGTAGAATGTGACGCTGTTGTTGGACCTATTTTGAACGAAATGGCGAAGAAAAAAGGTGTTGTGTACACAGGATCTGCAGGAGATGAACCAGGAGCTATAATTCAATTGTCAGATTTTGCGCTTGGATTGGGATTCAAATTATTAGCTGTAGGTAAGGGCAAGAACAATCCATTGGATAATTACACTAATGAAGATATTTTACGAGAAGAAGCCTTGTCAAAAGGTTTGGTTCCAAAAATGTTGACATCATTTGTAGATGGAACTAATACGATGATTGAACTAACTGCTGTTGCAAATGCATTGGGATTTACTCCTGATGTTTTGGGTTGTCATGGAATTACAACAAACATTCACGATATTGCTGACGAATTTAAATTAAAAGAACAAGGCGGAATTTTAAATAATTACAATATAGTTGATTTTGCATTTGGAGTTGCGCCGGGAGTTTTTGCTATTGTAACTCACGATACTAACGAAGTTCACGATTTGATGGAATATTTGTCAATGGGTAAAGGACCAAACTATACTTTGTATAGACCATATCATTTGACAAGTTTGGAAACTCCACTTACTATTTACGATGCAATTGTAGAGAAAGAACCGACAATTTATCCAAAATACGGTCAAGTTTCTGATACAATTACAGTTGCAAAAAGAGACATCAAAAAAGGCCAAATAATTGAAGGTATCGGTGGACACGATTGTTTCGGTAAAATTACATCTCACAAACATCAAATGGAAAATAATTTGTTGCCAATGCCAATCATCACAGAAAAAACAACTGCAAAAGTTGATATACCAAAAGACACATTGATTACTTACGATATGGTTAATCTGGATGAAGACCATATAATTACCAGACTTCGTAAGAGACAAGATGAATTGGGATTATAAAATTACAAAATAAATTTATTATCAGTCGATAAAAAGTTTTTCAAACTTTGAAATATCGGCTGATTTTTATTTTTAAAATCAATTTTTATAAAATTTTGACAATGGATTTTAAAAGTGTTAATATCAATTTGTAATGTAATAAATAAACGTTTTTTGGGGGTTAATATGGATTACAGATTAGAGTCTGACAGTGTTGGTGAAAAACAAGTTCCAAAAGATGCATATTACGGTGTGCAATCTTTGAGAGGTATGGAAAATTTCCCAATAACAGGAAGAACTTTACACGAAGAATTAATTTATGGATTGACAATAGTTAAAAAAGCTTGTGCAATTGCAAACCACAGAGCAGGAATTATGAGAGAAGATGTCAAAAACGCAATCGTTTACGCATGTGACAAAATTCTTGAAGGAGAATATCACGATCAATTTTTGACTGATCCAATTCAAGGTGGAGCAGGTACTACTGCTAACATGAATGCAAATGAAGTTATTGCAAACATTGCCAACGAAAAACTTGGCGGCGGATTGGGAACTTATGAATATGTTCATCCAAACGATCACGTTAATATGAGTCAATCTACAAACGATGTTTTTCCAACTGCAGGTAAGATTGCAACTTTAAGACTACTAATAAAAGCTTTAAATGAATTAAAGCAATTAGAGATTTCTTTGCTAAATAAATCAGTGGAATTTGATGATGTACTTAAAATGGGACGTACTCAACTTCAAGATGCAGTTCCAATTAGATTGGGACAAGAATTCCACGCATATTATTCAGTAATAAAAAGAGATATCAAAAGAATTAGAAGATCATCAGATCAAATCGAATCTATAAATATGGGAGCGACTGCCATTGGTACAGGAGTAAATGTAGACAAAGTTTACTTTACAAATATAGTTCCTATTCTTGCAGAATTAACTGGATTTGATTTGCATCAAGCAGAAGATTTAATAGATGGAACTAATAACCTTGATGGACTTGTAGAAATATCTTCAGCCGTAAAATCAACAGCTGTAAGTTTGTCAAAAATGGCAAGTGATTTGAGATTAATGAGTTCAGGACCAAAGACAATGGTAGGAGATATTGAGCTTCCACCAAGACAAAACGGCTCATCAATAATGCCAGGAAAAGTAAATCCTGTAATTCCAGAAGTTGTTAACCAAGTTGTATTCAGGATTATTGGTAACGATAATACAATTACAATGTGTGCAGAACACGGACAATTGGAACTTAACGCATTCGAACCGGTTTTGTTCGATAGTTTATTTGAATCTATATCTATATTGACTAATGCAGTGAAAACTTTCAGAGAAAACTGCATAATTGGTATCAAACCAAACAGACAAAAACTTTCAAACGACGTCGAAAAATCTGTAGGAATAGTTACAGCACTTGTTCCTCATATCGGATACAAAAAATCTGCTGAAATCGCAAAACGTGCATTGAGTACAGGAATTACTGTTAGAAATATCGTATTGGACGAAAAAATCTTAACAGAAGATGAATTAAAGGAAATCCTTGATCCAATAGCAATGACAATGCCAGGAATTGCAGCAGAATATTTGATTAAACAAAAACAACAAGCTTACATCGAAAAGAAGAAACAAGAAGACAAGGAACAAAAAGCAAAAAAATAATTTTATGTTGACAAAATCTTGTTATCAAGCATTTGATAACAGGATTTTTTATTACGAACTAAAAGTTTTACATTATTTTAAATTTGCTAATATGTTATAATTTATTTAGGTGATATGATGAAAAATAATACTAAAAATGCAGACAATGTTATATTGGCAATATCAAATGTTTTGATGGTGGTTTTCGTATCTACTCTACTTAGAGGCCACAATATTATAGCGTTGTTAATTTTACTTGCGTGGGCAGTTTATGCGTCGCAAAATAAAATGATTTTACCAAAAAGTCTTGAAAGAAAAAGAACAAAATTCGAATACGGAAGTTTTATCGTTTTGTTAATAGGTTTTATGTTGATTTATTACCATCCTAATAAGGTATATGTGTTCTTAACATATCTTATATTTGTAATTTACAACACACTTTTGTGGATGAATATGATTAGAATGAGAGCTATTAATAAAGAAAATAATAAGAAATCTAACAAAAAGAAATAAAGAGGTATATAATGAAAATTATGGTTATAGGGCCTGGCAGATGGGGAAGTTTCATCGCTTGGTATTTGAAAAAAATTGGTCATGAAGTTTTGTTGTATGGTTTGAATGGAACTGAAGATTTCGAAAACTTTAAGAAAAGTCGTAGCAATGGAATTATTACTTTGCAAGATGATTTGGAATTAACCGATGATATCACAAGAGCAAAAGAATGTGATGTTATTCATGTTAGTATAAATGCACAAGGTTTTAGAAATGTGTGTGAAGAACTTAATTCAATTGGAATTAAGGATAAAATTATCGTTACTAATATGAAGGGAATTGAGATTTCGACTGGAAAAAGATTATCAGAAGTCTGCAAAGAAATTATGGATGGATCTAACAAAGTTGCAGCTTGGATTGGCCCAGGTCATCCACAAGAATTTTACCGCAATGTTCCAAATTGTATGGTAATTGATTCGGAAGATGAAGATGTGAAAGAATTGTTGATTGAAAATTACAGTTCAGATTTGATTAGATTTTATTATGGTCAAGATTTGATTGGAAATGAAATCGGCGCAGCTTACAAAAACGTAATTGGAATTGCTGCAGGAATGTTGGATGGAATGAAAATAAGTTCTTTGAAGGGAGCTTTAATGAGTAGAGGTTGTAGAGAAGTCGCAAGGTTTATTAAAGCTTCGGGAGGTAAAGAGCTCAGCGCGTACGGACTTTGTCACTTGGGAGATTATGAGGCTACAGTGTTTTCACAATATTCGCACAACAGAATGTTCGGTGAAATGTATGCAAAATCAGAAAAATACGACAAATTAGCTGAGGGATACTACACTGTAAAAGCTATTAAATTACAAGCAGACAAAATGAATTTGGATTTACCAATAAACAATGCAGTGTACAAAGTTTTGTACGAAAATTCGAAATGCGAAGAAGAAATCGACAAATTATTCAGTAGAAGTTTGAAAAAAGAATTTTATTAATGAAAAACAAATTAGAAGTGCAAAAAAGCACTTCTTTTTTGATTAAAATGCTTGACAAATGGATTTTAAGTTTATATAATATACAAGTCAAGTAAAAAGGTTGACGGTGATTGAATGGAAAAATTATTAAATATTACCATGATGTTTGATTATTATGGTAAATTGCTTACGAAAAGAGAATACGATGTAATTGACAAATACTACAATGAGGATTTGTCATTAAATGAAATTGCTCAAATTTGTGATATTTCAAAACAAGCTGTAAGTGATAGTTTGAAAAGAGCTGAAAATAAGCTTTATGAATACGAACAAAAACTTGGCTTAATTGAAAAATCAAAAAAGAGTCATCAATTTCTTAGAAAAATCAGAAATGATCTTTTCTCTTTGTCACCAGAAATCAAAAGCAAAGAAATTGAAAATATCATTATAGATATAGAAGATTTCTTAAATGATTTAGAGGATGTGGAAAATGATATTTGAAAATTTGTCCGATAAATTACAAAATGCCTTGTCAAAATTGACCAACAGAGGAAAGCTAACAGAAAAAGATATAGATGTTGCAATGAGAGAAGTTAAACTTGCTTTATTGGAAGCAGACGTTAACTATAAAGTTGTTAAAGATTTTATATCTCAAGTAAAAGAACGTGCTATCGATTCTTCTGTTTTGGAAAGTCTTACTCCAGGTCAACAAGTCATCAAAATAGTTAATGAAGAATTAACTAAAATGATGGGTGAAAAGGAAGAAAAACTTAACGTTTCACCAATGAAACCTACAGTAATTATGCTTTGTGGTTTGCAAGGGGCAGGTAAAACAACTCATGCCGGAAAACTTGCATTGAATTTGAAAAACAAAAACAAAAGCGTGTTACTTGTAGCGTGTGATATTTACAGACCTGCTGCCATTAAACAACTTCAAGTTGTTGGCGGAAAAGTTGGGGTAGAAGTATTTGAAATGGGACAAACAAATCCCGTTGAAATTTCAAAAAAAGCAATCGAAGAAGCTAAGAAAAAAAACATTGATTATGTAATTATAGATACTGCCGGTCGTCTTCATATTGACGATACTTTGATGGATGAGCTAAAAAATATTAAACAAGAAGTGAATCCTTCAGATATTTTGTTAGTTGTAGATGCGATGACTGGACAAGATGCAGTGAATGTTGCAGCTAAGTTTAACGAGGATTTGGATATTACAGGAATTATCCTTACTAAGTTAGACGGTGATGCAAGAGGTGGTGCTGCTTTATCAATCAGACAAGTAGCTGATAAGCCTATTAAATTTATAGGTGTAGGTGAAAAACTTGGAGATTTAGAGCCGTTCCATCCGGACAGAATGGCATCTCGTATCTTGGGTATGGGAGATGTTCTTAGCCTTATCGAAAAAGCACAAAATCAATTTGACGAGAAGAAGGCAAAAGAATTAGAAGAAAAGATTAAAGCTCAAAGTTTTGACTTTAATGATTTTCTTGACCAAATGCAGCAAATCAAAAAAATGGGACCTATGCAAGATATTCTTGCAATGATTCCTGGCGTGGATAGTAAGATGCTTAAACAAGTGAATTTCGATAACAAAGAATTTGACAAGATTGAAGCAATTATTAAATCTATGACCAAACAAGAAAGAGAAAATCCAGATATCATTAGTATATCTAGAAGAAAAAGAATTGCTAAAGGATGCGGTCAAGATCAAGTAGCGGTTAACAAACTTTTGAAACAATTCAAAGAAATGAAAGTTATGATGAAAAATATGGGAGCGCTACAAAAGAAATTTGGTAAAAAAGGTAAAATGAAAATGCCTTTTTTTAGATAATAAGTTATGGAGGTAAATTATGTCAGTAAAAATTAGATTGAAAAGAATGGGAGCAAAGAAGAAACCATTTTATAGAATAGTTGTCGCAGATTCAAGATGTCCTCGTGATGGTAAATTCATCGAAGAAATCGGATATTACAACCCATTAGTTGAAGAAAAAACTGTTAAAGTTGATAGCGAAAAAGTTCAACAATGGATTAAAAATGGTGCAAAACCTACAGATACAGTAGACAGATTATTTAAAAATAATGGAGTTTACGAAGCAAAATAATAATACAAGTTGGGAGTTGTCATGGAAAAATTAGTTAAAACAATTGCTACTGCGTTAGTTGATAATAAAGAAGCAGTTGAAGTAACATCAAGACAAGACAAACATACGGTTATTATAGAAATTAAAGCAGATTCCAAAGATTTGGGGAAAATTATAGGAAAAGAAGGGAAGATTGCCAAGGCAATTAGAACTATTACTAAGGCAGCGGCTATTAAGAGTGGCGAAAAAGTTGTCGTAGATATTTTGCAATAATGGAATATATAGCTGTAGCAGAAGTGCTCAATACTCACGGTATTAAAGGATGTCTTAAAATGAGACCATTGACTGATAATATCGAAAGATTTGACGAAGATATTTGTTATTATCTCGGGGATAAAAAAGTTAAGGTCAATATTCAAAATTATAGAATGTACAAGGGTTTTTTGTACATTGATTTTGAAGAATTTAACGATATTAATGAAGTTCTTGAATTCAAAAAACAGTTTTTATATATAGATGAAAAAGACAGATACGAATTGAAAGATGGAAGCTTTTACATTGACGATTTGATAGGATTGAAAGCCTATAGTAATGGTGAATACATCGGAGATTTGGTTGAAGTTTTGAGCGTTTATAGTAATGATGTATATGTAATAAAAAATGATGAAAAAGAATTTATGATACCTGCTGTAAAAGAGTTCATTAAAAAAATAGATTTAGAAAATGGATTAATCGATGTAGTTATAATTGAGGGTATGTGATGAAATTTATAATTCTCACATTGTTTCCAGAAAGTTTTGATTACTTAAAATCATACGGCGTCATAGGAAAAGCAGTCCAAAACAATCTAATTGAACTTGAAGTGGTTAATATTAGAGATTACACTAAAAATAAACACAAAAAGGTAGACGATGAGATATATGGTGGCGGGGCTGGGATGCTTATGACTTGCCAACCAATTTATGACTGCTTGGAAGATGTGAACAAAAACAAATCAAAAGTTGTGTTTATGTCTCCTCAAGGGAAAGTTCTTAATCAACAAAAGTGTATAGAACTTTCAAAAGAAAAAGAAATAGTCATTCTTTGTGGCCATTACGAAGGTGTCGACAGCAGAATCATCAATCATTATTGTGATGAGGAGATTTCTATTGGAGATTATGTGATGACTGGTGGAGAATTAGGAGCTATGGTTCTTATAGATTGTGTAAGCCGAATGATTAACGATGTTTTGGGAAATGATGAAAGTTATAAAACAGATTCGCACTACAATTTATTGCTACAGGAAGATTCCTACACAAGACCCAGAGTATTTAACGGATATGAAGTTCCTGAAGTTTTATTATCAGGAAATCACGAAAAAATCGAACAGTGGCGAGAAAAATCAAGACTAAACAACACTAAACTTAAAAGAGAAGATATATATCAGAAATATCTGAAAGAAAAAAACCAAGGAGGATCATAATGGATATTATAAAAACATTAGAAGATGAACAATTAAGAGAAAATAAGTTCGACTTTCATGTTGGAGATACTGTAAAAGTAGACTACCTTATCAAAGAAGGTAATAAAGAAAGAGTTCAAGTTTATGAAGGAACTGTAATTAAAATGCAAGGAACTGGACTTAGAAGAACTTTCACAGTAAGAAGATTAGCTTACGGTGTAGGAGTAGAAAGAACTTTCTTAATCAACTCACCAAGAGTAACTAACGTAAGATTAGTTAGAGAAGGTAAAGTAAGAAGATCAAAATTATTCTACTTAAGACACAGAGAAGGTAAAGCTGCTAAAGTTAAAGAAAAACAAAAATTCTAATTTGAGTGCTGAGAATTTCTCAGTACTTTTTTTAGATGGAAAGGAAATAACATGGACATTAATAATATAAACTGGTATCCAGGGCACATGAAAAAAGCTATCGACAAGATAAAAGAAAACATGAAACTTGTCGACATAGTTTTGGTTCTTGTGGATAGCAGAATTGTAAAATCATCCATGAATCCAGTTATAGAAGATATCTTAAAGGATAAGCCGCAATTGATTTTATTGAACAAGATGGACATGGCAGATCCTAAAATTACACAAAACTGGATTAATTATTTTGCAAAGAAAAATATAACAGCACTTCCAATTGATAGCAAAAACGGTAGAAATTTGGATAAAATTGAGCCAACAGCTAAAAAGATTTTAGAAGATGTACTTGCTAATAGAAAAGACAAGAACATCAAATCAGAAATTATAAGAATGATGATTGTTGGTATACCAAATGTTGGAAAATCTACTATAATTAACAAATTATCCAACAGACAATCTGCAAAAACTGGAAATACTCCAGGAGTTACAAGGTCTAATCAATGGATTAGAATAAAAGGCAAGATGGAATTATTGGATACGCCAGGTGTTTTGTGGCCAAAATTCGAAGACAATGAAATTGGATTAAACTTGGCATTTACTGGAGCTATAAAAGACGAAATTTTGGATGAAGAAAACTTAGCATACAAGCTCATCGAGAAACTAATGAGTATTGATCCACAAATTTTAGAGAAAAGATATTCGGTTGATACACAAAACAAGGAAACAATCGAAATAATGGATGATATTGCGATAAGAAGAGGCTGTTTATTAAAAGGAAAAAATATTGACTATTCTAAAGTTTCATCAATAGTTATCGATGAATTTAGAAAAACAAAGTTAGGAAGAATTTCATTAGAAGATGTTTGCGATTGATTATAACGAATTTGAAGAAGAATTAATTTGTGGTGTAGATGAAGTTGGAAGAGGACCATTGGCAGGACCTGTTGTAACTTGTGCCATTATTATGCCCAAAAATTGTGAAATAATAGATGGTGTCACTGATTCAAAAAAGCTTTCTGAAAAAAAGAGAATTAAGTTCAAGGATATGATTTTGGATCAAGCCTTGGCATATAGTGTGAATTTTGTGGATCAAAGTGTGATTGATGAAATCAACATCAAACAAGCTAATAGATTATCCATGAAAAGAGCTGTAGAAAGTCTTAAAACAAAGGATAATAAATTCATAAAACCTGATTTAATTGTGATTGATGCAGAAAAAATTGATACCGACATAAAACAAATGTCATTTGTTAAAGGCGATGAAAAATTATATCCGATTTCTTGCGCATCAATTGTAGCTAAGGTTATAAGAGATGAGTACATGAAAGATATGGCAGTCATTTATCCACAATATGGTTTTGAAAAACACAAAGGCTACGGTACCAAACTACATCGAGAAATGATACTAGAACATGGTGAATGTCCGCTTCACAGAAAAACTTTTTTGAGGAAATTATATGAAAATGGAAAAAAACCGAGGTAAATTTGCCGAGGATTACGCTTGTGAATATTTAATAGAAAAAGGTTACGAAATTATTGACAGGAATTATTCCGAGAGAATTGGGGAACTAGACATAGTTTGCACTTACGAAAATTATTTGGTAATAGTTGAAGTAAAAGCAAGGACTGATGACAAGTTCGGCGCTCCTTCTGATTTTGTAACTTTGGGAAAACAAGACAGAATAAGAAAAACAACAGAAATTTATATCGACAAAAATGATTTGTACGATTATCAGCCTAGATTTGATGTGATAGAAATTTATTTGGATAATTTCAAATTAAATCACTATATTGACGCATTTTAATATTGACAATGGGCTAGTATTTTTATATAATATCAAGGTCAAGCAAATATATTGACACAAAGAGGTTTTAATATGTATAAAGTAGCAGTGCTTACAGTATCAGACAAGGGTTCTCAAGGCAAAAGAGAAGATTTAAGTGGTAAAAAAATTATAGAAATTATCGAAAAAAACGGCTATAAATTAGAAAAATATGATATTGTAGCAGATGAAAAAGAACTTATAAAAGAAAAATTAATCGAGTATTCCAATGAAAATATTGAGTTGATTTTGACTACGGGTGGAACTGGATTTTCAAAAAGAGATGTAACTCCTGAGGCTACATTAGAAGTTTCAGAAAAACTTTGTTTGGGAATTAGTGAAGCGATTAGAAATTATTCGATGACGATTACAAAAAGAGCAATGCTTTCAAGAGCTGTTTCAGTTATTAGAAAAAACTCCCTCATAATAAATATGCCGGGTAGTCCTAAGGCTGTTGAAGAAAGTTTGGAATACATAATTGATACGTTAGATCACGCTTTGAAAATTTTACAAGGCGATGCATCAGAATGTGCGAGAAAATAGTTGTTCATAATTAATTAGTAATGTATAATATATGATAGATAATTGTAGGAGGTATATATGATACAAGCAGGAGATTTTAGAAAAGGCACAACTTTTGAAATGGATGGAGATGTATGGCAAATTATAGATTTCCAACACGTTAAACCAGGAAAAGGTGCAGCTTTTGTAAGAACAAAAATCAGATCAGTTATGACTGGTTCAAACAGAGACATGACTTTCAATCCTAACGAAAAATATGAAGAAGCTAGAATTGAAACAAGAGAAATGCAATACTTATACAACGACGGTACTTTATATTATTTCATGGACCCAGAATCTTATGAACAATTACCAATTGATAAAGATAGTGTTGAAGAAGCTATTCTTTACATAAAGGAAAATGATATGGCAACAATCAAATTTTTCAAAGGTAAAGCATTCCAAGTTTCTCCACCAAACTTTGTTGAGTTAGAAATCACTCAAACAGAACCTGGTATTAAAGGTAACACTGCAACAGGAGCTACAAAACCAGCTACTGTAGAAACAGGCGCTACAGTTAACGTACCTTTATTTGTAAATGAAGGAGATAAAATCAAAATAGATACAAGAACTGGAGAATATTTGTCAAGAGTTTAGTGTTTATTGACTTTTCAACGCGTTTATGATAAAGTAGTACGGTGGATTTTGTCCATACTAATAGAGGAGGTCTAATATGAGAGATAAAGTAATTTTAGAATGTACTGAATGCAAGAGCAGAAATTACACTACTAAAAAGAATAAAAAACTTCACCCTGATAGAGTGGAAACAAACAAGTATTGTAAATTCTGTAAAAAGCACACTCTACACAAGGAAACAAGATAGGAGGAGCTTATGGCAGCGAAAAATGCGCAAAATTCTAATCAAAAATCAGCCCCAAAAAATCAAGGATTTTTAAAAGGCGTGAAGACTGAATGGAATAAAATTGTCTGGCCGACACCAAAGGAAACTTTAGAATACTCAATAGTAGTAGTTATAATTTCCTTTATAGTTGCATTAATCGTATACGGATTAGATACTGTGTTCCAACGTTTAATTGGACTATTTATTTAGAAAGGAACAGTATCCACAATGACCGAAAAAAATAACACATTTATTGAAAATGCAACTGAAGATTTTAAAGAACGTGCCAAAGAGGGCAAATGGTATGTAGTGCATACTTACTCTGGACACGAAGGTAAAGTAAAAGTTAATATTGAAAAAATGGTAGAAAATCGTGGTTATATCGACGATATATTTGAAGTAGTAGTACCTACTGAAGAATATGTTTCAGAGGTCGGTGGAGCTAAAAAGTTAAAAGAAAGAAAGATCTTCCCCGGTTATGTTTTCGTTAAGATGACAATTACCGATGTCTCATGGTATTTGGTTAGAAATACCAGAGGTGTTACAGGATTTGTAGGACCAGAATCAAAACCTGTAGCAGTTAGTGAAAAGGAAATTCAAAAATTCGCTCTTAAAAATCAATCTTATTCTAAAAAAGAAATTGATGTTAATATTGGAGACAATGTGAATATTGTTTCTGGAGCGTTTAGCGATCAAGTAGGTATTATTGAAGAAATAAATACTGAAAAAGCTATCTGTAAAGTTTTAATTTCCTTGTTCGGCAGAGACACATCTGTTGAAATTAGCTTTGATGATATCGAAAAAATATAAATTTGAATATAAGTTATTTAATTAATTTCATATAGATCGATGTGGGAGGTTAGCCCCGATAACCACAATAGTTTAAGGAGGAACTAATATGGCTAAAAAAGTACAAGCAATAGTAAAGTTACAAATTCCTGCAGGTAAAGCAACACCTGCACCACCAGTAGGTACAGCACTTGGACCTCACGGTGTTAATATAATGCAATTTACAAAAGAGTTTAACGCAAAAACTCAAGACCAAATGGGAATGATTATTCCAGTTGTTATGACTGTATACCAAGACAGATCATTCACATTTATAACAAAGACTCCACCAGCACCAGTTCTTATTAAAAAAGAATTAGGATTAAATTCTGCTTCAGGAGAACCTAATAAAACTAAAGTTGGACAATTAACTAAAGAACAAGTTAAGAAAATTGCTGAAATTAAAATGCCTGACTTAAACGCAGCAAACTTAGAATCTGCTATGAGTATGATTAAAGGTACAGCAAGAAGTATGGGAGTTACAGTAGAAGAATAGTGGGAGATTTAGTTCGTTAGAACCACAAGGAGGATTATATGGCAAAAAAAGGTAAAAGATATCAAGAAAGTGCAAAATTAATTGATAGAACAGTTGAATATAAATTAGACGAAGCAAGCAAATTAGTTGTAGAAACAGCTAAAGCTAAATTTGACGAATCAGTAGAATTACACGCAAAATTAGGTGTAGATAGTAGACACGCTGACCAACAAGTTCGTGGTACTATCGTACTTCCTCATGGTACAGGTAAAGACCAAAAGGTTGCTGTATTTGCAAAAGGTGAAAAAGCTGAAGAAGCAAAAGCTGCAGGAGCAGATTTCGTAGGAGCAGAAGATTTAGCAGAAAAAATCCAAAAAGAAGGTTGGTTAGGATTTGATGTTGCAGTAGCTACTCCAGATATGATGGGTGTTGTAGGTAGAATTGGTAGAATCTTAGGACCTCAAGGTTTAATGCCAAACCCTAAAGCTGGTACAGTAACTATGGATGTTACAAGTGCAATCAAAGAAATCAAAGCTGGTAAAGTTGAATATAGAACTGATAAGAGTAATATCATTCACGTTCCAGTTGGTAAAGTTTCTTTTGGAGAAGAAAAAATTGCTGAAAACATCAATGCATTAATGCAAGCAATATTGAAAGCAAAACCAGCTTCATCAAAAGGTAAATATATTAGATCTTTAACAATTGCTTCAACAATGGGCCCTGGAATCAAGGTTAATCCATTACAATTTGCGAAAGAATAATATAAATAAGAATTTATTAGCCACCGTTAAGGTGGCTTTTCTTAAATACAGAGGGAAAAATGAAATTATTAAAAGAAGATAAAAAGAAAATTCAAATAGGAATAATAATATTAATCGTTCCTGTCATTTTGGCATATCTTTTGTTCAATGGGAAATCAATAGGTAATGCATTGAGCACTTTTATGGCGATTATTTCTCCATTTATTATTGGCGCTGCATTAGCGTTTGTCCTAAATATGCCTATGAATTTTATTGAGAATAAACTTTTTAAAAAATGGACTTCTAAACCAGGTCTAAAAAGGGCGATATCTCTGTTAATAAGTTTAGTAATTGTTAGTGCGATAATAGCATTTGTAGTGATACTTATAATTCCTAATTTTTTTGAAGCTATTAAGTCGCTTATTCGTGGGATTCCAGTATTAGTTGAAAAGCTAAGAAAATATCCTGAAATAGCAAAACAATTGGATAAAATTTATGACACATACGCTATCACAAGCACTCATGATTTGGTTGTAAAATTGAAACCTTATTTAACAAAAAATGGATTGGATATATTGAACAATGTGTTTTTTGGAATTAGCACAGTGTTTTCTGTTGTACTTAGCTTTGTAGTGTCGTTCACATTTGCTATTTATTTATTATTTTCAAAAGAAACTTTGAGAAGACAATTTACAGAATTGACTTATGTTTTCTTCAGTGGAAAAACTGCAAAAAGAATTATTGTGTTCTTTAAAGTTGCTTATGAAAAATTTTATTCGTTCTTTAAAGGGCAATTTATCGAAGCATTTATGCTTGGGTTTATGTGCTTTATAGGAATGTATTTGTTGAAGATGCCAAATGCTGCAACTGTTAGTGTGTTAATTGGTTTTGGAGCATTGATTCCATTGGTTGGAGCTATACTAGGAGCTGCTCTAGGAGCATTGATCATTTTAATCGAATCTTTTTCAAAAGCAATTATGTTTGTGATTTTCATAATTGTGCTTCAACAATTTGATGGCAATGTAACTTATCCTAGAATTGTAGGGTCTTCAGTAGGGCTTCCATCTATTTGGGTACTTGTAGCAGTTACCATAGGGGCGGCATTAAGCGGTATTGTTGGTATGCTTATTTTCGTTCCAATTTTTGCAACAATCTATGAATTATTGTACAGATATAAGGAAAAGAAATTGAAAGATAAAAACATCTGTATTATTGAAGAAAAATAATAAAAAAGTGTTGACATATTCATTGAATATGATATAATAATCAAGTAATTAATTTGGGCTACCGAAGACAGTAGGGACTATTAAAGTTTAATCATCCTACAGAGGAGCATAAGATATGAGTTTATCAGTCTTTCTGTCTTTGGATGGAAAGACTTTTTTAGTGTAGCCTTTTTCATGGAGGTGAAATAATGAAAGAACACGTTTTAAATCAAAAGAAAGCTGTTGTTGATGAAATTAAAGGACACATTAATGATGCTAAATCAATGGTTATCGTTGATTATAGAGGATTAGATGTTAGCGAAGCAACAGAATTAAGAGAAAAATTCAGAAATGAAAATGTATTATTCAAAGTATACAAAAACACAATGATGAATTTTGCTTTTAAAGAATTGGGATTTGATGGATTCTTAGATTACTTATCTGGTCCTAACGCGGTTGCATTCAGTATGGATGATCCAATCGCTGCAGCTAGAATAGCTAAAGAATTCGCAGCAGATCACGAAAACTTAGAAATTAAAGCAGGTTATTTAGGAGACAAATTCTTAGATGTTGAAGGTGTAAAGAAAATCGCATCTATCCCTTCAAGAGAAGTTCTTCTTACAAAAATGCTTGGAAGCTTCAAAGCTCCAGTATCAAAATTTGTATATTTAGCAGATGCTATTGCTAAATCAAAAGCTGAAGGTTCAGAAGAAGCTGAATCAAACGAAACTACTGAAACAGTAGAAGAATAATTAATTAAAATAAAATTTGGAGGTAAAAAATGTCAATAGATGAAATCTTAGAAGCAGTTGAAGGCTTAACTGTTCTTGAATTAAATGAATTAGTAGAAAAAGCAGAAGAAAAATTTGGAGTATCAGCAGCAGCTCCTGTAGCTGTAGCAGGTGCAGCACCAGCAGCAGGTGGAGCAGCAGCAGAAGAAAAATCAGAATTTGATGTAATCTTAGCATCAGCTGGTGACGCTAAAATGAAAGTTATCAAAGCAGTTAAAGACTTAACTGGTTTAGGATTAAAAGATGCTAAAGCTATCGTAGACGAAGCTCCTAAAGCAATCAAAGAAGGCGCTTCTAAAGAAGAAGCTGAAGAATTAAAAGCTAAACTTGAAGAAGTTGGAGCTACTATCGAATTAAAATAGTCGATAAATTTATGGAGAGGTTATGCACAATAGCCTCTCTTTTTTAATTGCTTGACAAATCATTTGATTATGATATTATTTAAATATATTGATAAAATGACTATGATGAGATGAGTATGTAATAATTTTTTTAAAGAGAGTCTTAGTTTGGTGGAATAAGATATTAAATTATTGCAGAATATGGTCTTTGAGTTTGAAAAGTTGAATAGCTTATGCTTTTAAATTTTTTCGGGAGCATCCGTTATCAAATGCTAGGCATTAATGTGCCAAACAATGAGAGAATATTTTATATTCTAAAATTAAGGTGGTAACGCGGATTTTCGCCCTTATATGATGTATGTCATATAAGGGATTTTTTATTTTATTGTAGTTTATTTATTTAGGAGGGAAATTATGTCAGAAGAAAAGAAATCATATTACATCACTACTCCGATTTATTATCCAAGTAGTAACTTACATTTAGGTCATACTTATACGACAATTATTGCGGATACTTTGAAAAAGTTCAAAAAAATCCAAGGCTATGATGTATTTTTGACTACAGGTACAGATGAACACGGTCAAAAGTTATATGAAAAAGCAAAAGAAAAGAACATGGGTGATAATCCATTAAATTATATCGACCCAATTGTACAAAGTGCTAAGGATTTGTGGAAGAAACTTGACATAGATATAGATAGTTTTG
Organism: Finegoldia magna ATCC 53516; assembly: GCF_000159695.1. Lineage (NCBI taxonomy): Bacteria > Bacillati > Bacillota > Tissierellia > Tissierellales > Peptoniphilaceae > Finegoldia > Finegoldia magna. The sequence continues at coordinate 579,758 of NZ_CM000955.1, read as the reverse complement.
TAAGAAGTACAGACAAGGCTCACGAAAAAAATGTTCAAGAAATTTTCCAAAAATTATACGATAAGGGAGATATATACAAATCTACTTATAAGGGACATTATTGTGTCGATTGTGAAGCTTTCTGGACAGAATCACAACTAAAGGATGGAAAATGTCCAGATTGTGGACGTGATGTTCACTATCACGAAGAAGAATCGTACTTTTTCAGATTATCAAAATATAAAGACAGAATTTTACAATTGTACAAGGATAATCCGGATTTCTTAAAGCCAGAATCTCGTAAGAACGAAATGGTTAACAACTTTTTAAGTGGTGAATTGGAAGATTTATCAGTATCTCGTACAAGTTTTGACTGGGGAGTTAAGGTTCCTTTTGATGATAAGCATATAATTTATGTGTGGATTGATGCGCTTAGCTGTTACTTGACAGGAATTGGATATGGACAAGATGAAGAATTATTCAAAAAATTCTGGCCATGTGATATTCACTTGGTTGGAAAAGAAATTGTAAGATTCCACACGATTATTTGGCCTGCATTATTGATGGCGTTGGATTTGCCATTACCAAAGAGAGTTTTCGCTCATGGATGGATTTTGTTCAATGAAGATAAGATGAGTAAATCAAAGGGAAATGTATATTATCCAGAACCAATCATTGATTTGTACGGTGTAGATGCTTTGAAATACTACATTTTAAGAGATTTTACATTTGGTAATGATGGTAACTTTACGACAGAAAGATTTATGAACAGATTTAATTCAGATTTGGTAAATGATTTGGGAAATCTTGTAAGTAGATCAGTATCAATGGTTGAAAAATATTTTGATGGTGTTATTCCACAACCAAATGACAACAACGATATTGACAAGAGTTTAATATCTGTAGTCGAAGGATGCCAAGGAAAAGTTGAAGAGTTATTAGAAGAACTTGATTTTTCAAATGCACTAGAAGAAATTTGGAAAGTTGTTAGAAGGGCTAATAAATATATTGATGAAACTACTCCTTGGATTTTGATTAAAGAAGATCCAGAAAGATTGAAAACTGTTTTGTATAATTTGATGGATGCAATAAGAGTTATTTGTATATTAACTTCTCCATTTATAACAGAAACTAGCAACAAAATCAAAGAACAAATTGGTCTTTCTGAAATCAAATGGGAAGATGGAAAAGTGTTCGGTAAAACTATCGCTGGAACTAAGGTTCAAAGAGGGGAAAACTTGTTCAATAGATTAGACATAAAGAAAGAAACTGAACGATTGAACGAAGTTAATGACAAATTAATCGAAGAAAGAACTGGTAAAAAAGTTTCTGAATTAAGAGATAACAAAGAAGAAGCTCCTAAAGAATCTAAGAAAAAATCAAAAAAAGCTAAGAAAAAAGAAGAAATAACTATAGATGATTTTTACAAGCTTGATTTGAGAGTCGGACAAATTGTAGAAGCAACTCAACATCCGGATGCCGATAAACTGTTGGTTTTCAAGGTTAAAATCGGAGAAGAAACAAGACAAATAGTTTCTGGTATCAAAAACTGGTACGAACCAGATGATTTGATAGGTAAGAAGGTTATTGTTGTGTATAATTTGAAGCCTGTTAAATTGAGAGGAGTAGAATCTCAAGGTATGCTTCTTGCAGCAAGTAAGGGCGATAACTTGACTATGGCAAGTCTACTTGACTCAGAATTTGAAGATGGAGCGACTGTATCTTAATGGGAGAATATGTAATATACGATACACATTGTCACTTGACAGATGAGAAATTTGATTTTGATAGGGATAAAATTATCGAAAATCTTAAATCCAATTCTGTTGTAAAAGCTATGCTTCCAAGTGACAATGTTGAAAACTCCATTAAAGCAATTGAATTATCTGAAAAGTATGATTTCTTATACAATGCTGTGGGAATTCATCCAGAAGAAGATAGTAGATTCACAGATGAGGATATTTCTAGGATAGAAGAGTTAGCTGATAATCCAAAATGCAAAGCAATCGGAGAAATCGGACTGGACTATCATTATGAACACGACAAGGACAAGCAAAAATATCTATTTGAAAAACAAATGCAAATCGCTGAGAGAAAAAATTTGCCTGTTATAATTCACACAAGAGATGCGATCCAAGACACATACGATATCTTGAAAAAAATTCCTAATGTAAGAGGAATAATGCACTCTTATTCTGGAAGCTATGAAATGGCAATGAAATTTATTGATTTGGGATATTATATTTCATTTAGTGGAGTTGTGACATTTAAGAATGCAAGAAATGTCAAGGAAACTTGTGAAAAACTACCAATCGATAAAATTTTAGTAGAAACAGATTCTCCTTATTTGACGCCTCATCCATATCGCGGGAAAAGAAACGAACCAAAATATGTGAATTTGGTGTTACAAGAAGTTAGTTTGTTGAAAAAAATGTCGGAAAAAGAAGCTGCACAAATCATTTGCAATAATGCCGATGATATTTTTGGATGGTAAATTATGATAAAAGAAATAATAGTTGTCGAAGGAAGAGACGATGAGCAAAGAGTCAAAAGAGCATTAGATTGTGAAGTAATATGCACAGGTGGGATTTATTTTAGCGATAAATTACTCAAAAGACTCAAAAAAATTGACCAAGATAGAGGGATAATAATTCTAACGGATCCAGACTATGCTGGAAATAAAATCAGAAAAAGAATTAATGATTTTATTCCAAACGCAAAAAATGCATTTATAGCACAAGATTTGTGTATCAAAGATGAGGACATTGGAATTGAAAATGCAAAGGAAGAAGATATTAAAATCGCCATAGAAAACGCTCATCCGTCAATGATTGATTCCAAGAATGAATACACGATGGATGATATGATTTACTATGGATTAGTAGGTGAAGGATCCAAAGCTCTTAGAATAAAAGTTGGTAAAATTTTAAATATTGGTTACGGCAATGCGAAATCTTTTCTTAGAATGCTAAATAATTACAATATTTCAAGAGAAAAATTAGAGGAGGCTATTAATAGATGAGTTATAGACTACACCAACCTTCCTACATCAAAGAAATATTGGACAAATTTGGATTTAAGTTCTCAAAGGCTTTGGGGCAAAATTTTCTAATCGATGGTAATTTGATTGAAAATATTATCGACTTTTCTGATATAACAGAAGATGATTACGTTATTGAGATTGGACCTGGTTTTGGAACATTAACTGAAAGACTTGTCGACAAATGCAAGTTTTTGTATTCGATTGAAATAGATTCAAGGCTTATGGATGTTTTGAAATACACTGTTGGAGATAGAGATAATTTTCAAATAATAAACGAAGATGTGTTGAAGGTAGATTTGAATGAACTTAATCATGGAGCTAAAAAGTTTAAAGTGGTTGCGAATCTTCCTTACTACATTACAACTCCGATTATTGAGCATTTGTTTAATTACAGAGATATTATTGAATCAATCACTGTTATGATTCAAAAAGAAGTGGCTAACAGAATGGTCGCTGATGTGGGAAGCAAGGATTACGCATCATTGAGTTTGTTTGTAAAACAAAATAGCGATGCGAAAATAATACTAAATGCTCCTAAAACAGTTTTCATGCCACAACCAAAAGTAGACAGTGCCGTTGTAAATATGAAGCTTAAAAAATTAGATGAAGACATCGACCAAGAACTTCTTCGTCAATTAATCAGATCGGGTTTTAGCAAAAGGAGAAAAACCATAGTAAACAGTTTTACAAGTGGGTTTGTGAATGTTGACAAGGACAAATTAAAGGCAATTCTTCAAGAGCTAGGGTTGAAGGAGAATTTGAGAGCTGAGAATTTGTCATTGGAAGATTACAAAAATATCGTAAAGAAGTTGAACAATATTGATTAGGATTTTCAAATAAGGGTATATATAAAATACAGACTTTTAAGGAGGTATTTTTATGAAAGACGTAGTAATTTATACAAGTGATGGATGTCAATATTGCCACGCTGCAAAAGATTATATGGACGAAAACAACATAAAATATACAGAAAAAAACATATCACAAGATCAAGAAGCTAGAAAAGAACTTATGAAAAAAGGTCACATGGGTGTACCTGTTACGATCATAGGTGACGAAGAAATAGTTGGATTTGATCAAGCTAAATTAAAAGAAGCTTTAGGATTATAAAAACAAAAACTACTTGTCAATCGACAGGTAGTTTTTTTATGTAAAAACCCGCTTTAATTAGCGGGTATAATATTAGTTTTGGTTTAATTGTTCTAATAGATAGTTTACATCTAGTCCGTGAACCATACAAGCTTCTTCTAAGCTTTCCATTTGGCTGGCTGGACAACCTATACAAGATAATCCGTTTCTGAATAAAACTTCTACAGAATCTGGATTGTTTCTAATAATATCCCCAATTAACATATCTTTAGTAATTTCCATAAAATCACCCTTTCATCATTTATATTCTTATTATAATATAAGCTTTAAGTTGATTCAAGTAAAAATATTTCGTATCTATGTTATAATTTAATATGAAATAGAAATATAGGTGGTGAGGAATATGATGGATGAAAAATTTGAACGTCATGAAATAGATATGGATTTACTAAACAAATATCTAGAAGACAAAGACTATTTAAAATTAAAAAATCAAATTCAAAAATACAACCCGGTAGATATTACAGATTATATTGAATCATTGGATTTAAAAAGTGCAATGCTTGTGTTCAGGTTATTGAACAAAGATGATTGTATCGATGTGTTTTCTCATATGGAAAAGGATCATCGAACAAGGCTTTTGGAAGCGTTCAGTGATAAAGAAGTTAAATTCATAGTAGACGAACTATATTTTGACGATATGATTGATTTAATCGAAGAAATGCCAGCGGGAATTGTGAAAAAAGTTCTAAGACATACCGACAAAAGCGAAAGAAATTTGATTAATCAATTCTTAAATTATCCAGAAGATTCAGCGGGATCTTTGATGACAATAGAATATATTGAATTGAGATCTTATTATACTGTAAGGAAAGCTCTTGAAGTCATTAAGAAAACAGGGGTGGACAAGCAGACCGTCTATACATGTTTTGTAACAAACGAAAAGAAAACACTTCTTGGTTTTGTTTCTTTGAGAACAATCGTAACTAATGAACCAGAAACGTTGATAGAAGATTTGATGGACGAAGATGTTATTTATGTTCACACTGATGATGACCAAGAAACAGTAGCTGATGTATTCAAAAAATACGGATTCGTTGTACTTCCTGTAGTAGATAACGAAAAAAGACTTACTGGTATTATAACAGTTGACGATATCATGGAAGTCATGGAACAAGAGGCCACAGAAGACTTCCAAATCATGGCAGGTATGAGTCCAGACGAAGACGACTATTTGGATCAAAGCGTGTTCAATTTGGCGAAAAAGCGTATTGCTTGGCTTTTGATACTGATGATTTCAGCTACATTTACAGGTTCAATAATGACTCACTATGAATCATTATTGGGACAAGCGATAATACTTACAGCATTTATCCCGATGATAATGGATACGGGCGGAAACTCTGGATCGCAATCATCAACACTTATTATACGTGGACTTGCTACTGGAGAAATCAGCACAAAAGATTGGCTAAAAGTATTTTTTAAAGAATTTAGAGTAGCGCTTATAGTTTCAGTTGTTATGAGTGTCGTTTGTTTCATAAAAACTATGGTTGTAGATAAAGTTTCAGTACCTATCGGATTGGTTGTATCTTTGACTTTGATATTTACGATCGTGACTGCGAAATTAATCGGCGGAATGTTGCCAATTGTTGCTAAGAAATTAAAATTAGATCCAGCGATTATGGCCGGACCATTGATTACTACAATTGTCGACGCGTTGAGTTTGTTGATTTATTTTGAAATGGCACATATTGCTTTGGGAATCTAACTAGAAAAAATTAACAAAAACTATTGACATATTTTTAATATTACTGTAAAATATTTTATTTAATTTGACTTTAGAGTGATAGAGTGATATAATACTACTAACGACGATCTGTTAGGAGGAATAACGTGAAGGAAATTAACGATTTGAACATGATTAGAAGTCAGGTGCGAAGTAATATTGGAAAAGATGTTATTGTCGAGGCAGATAAAGGACGAAATAAAATTGTAACTAATAAAGGAACTATCAGCCAAGTGTTCCCAAGTTTATTTACAATAAAAATAACTAACGAATATGATTCAGAAAGAACTATATCATATACTTACTCAGATATACTTACATCAACAGTAAAGTTAGAATTATGTTAAAAAGCGACCGAAAGGTCGTTTTTTTAGTTTGATTTAACATTTAAACAATAGTATAATTTATTAATAGAGGTGTATTATGAAGTTAAAATTATATATGTCAGAAAAATGCCCAGATTGCGTAGATGCAATCGAAATTTTAAAAAGTGCCGATATTGATTATGAAGAAATCAATATTACAGATTCTATGAAAAATCTCAAAGAATTTTTTACTTATAGAGATAATAGAAAAGAATTTGAATCAATTGTCAAAGACAACAAGGTTGGTGTTCCTATGATAACTGATGGCGAAAAGATAGTATTTTTTGAAAAATTAGAAGATTTAAGAGTGTTTGATGAAGATTAATAGTTATGCCAAGATAAATCTTTCATTAGATGTTCTTGGTTTAAGGGAAGATGGATATCATAATATCGATACGATTATGAATCTGATTGGTCTTTACGATATTATGGATATAAATCGTAACAGTACTTACGAATTGAATTTAAGCTCTAATAATCCGGATTTTCCAACTGATAAAACTAATTTGATATTTAAAATATTTGAGAATTTAAAAAAGTTCAGGGACATTAACTGTGGTTATGATGTATTTGTAGACAAACAAATCCCCATATCAGCAGGACTTGCTGGAGGAAGTTCAAATGCATGTGAGTTTTTGATGTATGTGAATGATGATTTGTCACTTAATCTTTCTGATCAAGAAATCAAAGAAATCTGTAGATTGACAGGAGCGGACACTTTTTATTTTACGAACAAAAAATGTGTCAGAGCAACAGGGATAGGAAACGAGTTTGTCAGATTGTCTGATTTTTCTAATAAAAACATAATAATTGTAAATAATGGAATGAGCATATCTTCAAAAGATGTGTATGATAATTTGAAAGAGTCAAATGGTGGATTGGGTAAAGTTTCCGTTGCTATTGATAGTCGTGATTATGAAACTTTTTTTAAGGTAGCATTCAACACGATGGAAAGTGTATCAGAAAAGCTAGTTGAAGAAATCTCTGTTATAAAAGACCAGTTGAATGATTTGGGAGCGGACTTGTCTTTGATGAGTGGTTCGGGACCGACTGTTTTTGGTATTTTCGAAAACACACAAGACTATGAAAATTGCTACAATAAATTAAAGGACAAATATAAGTATGTATTTAAAACAAAAACCTTATAACAAAATAGGATTCGTGGATTCTGGTTTGGGCGGACTTACAGTATTCAAAAAAGTTAAGAAGCTAATGCCCGACAAGGAGTATATTTATTTTGCTGACAGTGCGAATGTTCCTTATGGCTCAAAAACCAGAGACCAAATGCTAATGATTTCTGAAAATATTGTGAGGTTTTTCAATGAACAACAGATAGATTTACTTGTAGTAGCTTGTAATACGTTGACATCAATTGCGTTGGATTATATGAAATCAATTGCAAACTTTGATATAATTGGAGTTGTTGAATACGGGGTAAAGTCTGCGATAAAAACTACCTCTAATAAAAAAGTAGGAGTAATAGCGACAAAAGCCACGGTGGACAATGGTTTATATAAAAAATTATTAGAACAACAAGGAGTTGAAGTGTGCCAATCTGCATGTTTTGATTTTGTAAGTTTTGTAGAAGAAGACTGCAAAGATAAAGACAAGATTTTAGAAAAGGTAGAAGAATATCTGAAACCTATCGTAGATTTTGGAGCAGACACTATCATTTTGGGTTGTACACATTATCCGATTTTAATTGAATACCTTAAACAATATACAGGAGAAAATATTACATTTGTAGATCCTGCAGATTCTCTAAGCGAAGACGTTTTTGAGATTTGTGGGAACTATCAAAATAAATGTGACACAAAATATTTCGTCACAAAGAATCCGTCTGATTTTAAAATCAATGGATCTAAAATTATAGGAGAACCTATAGAAAAAGTTACAGAAATGGAGTGATTTTATGGAATTGAATTACGAAAAGAAAAGTATCTGGGAAGTTGTAGATGAAAAAGAACACGAAGAAATCTACGCTTATGGTGAAAGATACAAAAACTTCTTAGATAGTTGCAAAACTGAAAGAGAAGCTACAGAATTTATAGTTAATCAAGCAAAAGAACATGGATTTGTTGAATTGAATGAAGCTTTAAAAGGACAAGTCAAAAAAGGCGACAAAATTTATATTAACAATAAGGACAAATCATGCGTGTTAGTTGTTATTGGTGATGATATAAACGAAGGACTTAACATAGTTGGGTCACACTTAGACTGTCCAAGATTAGATGTTAGAGCTGTACCATTTTCAGAAGACAAAAACATCTTAATGATGAAGACACATTACTATGGTGGAATCAAAAAACACCAATGGACTACAATCCCATTGGCAATGCACGGAGTAATCTTTACAAATGAAGGCAAAAAAGTTGAAATCAAAATCGGTGAAAACGAAGACGAACCAGTATTCTACATCACTGAATTATTGGCTCACTTGTCTAAAGATTTGAACTCAAAAACATTGGGTCAAGCAATCGAAGGTGAAAAATTAGCGATAATAGCTGGTCACGATAGCTATAACTTCAAAGATGAAAAAGAAAATCCAATCAAAAAATGTATATTAAAATATTTGAATGAAAAATATGGAATAACAGAATCTGATTTCCAAGTAGCAGAATTAGAAATTGTACCAGCTACTAAAGCAAGAGACGTTGGATTTGACGGGGCAATGATTGCATCTCACGGTCACGACGACAGAGTTTGTGCTTATGCAACATTAGAAGCAATTCTTAAAGTTGAAAATCCTAAGAGAACAGCAGTAGCTTTATTCGTAGATAAAGAAGAAATAGGTTCAGTTGGTAATACATCAATGAACGCACCATACATGGGAAATATGATTGCAGAAATAGCTAATAACCAACATGAAAATTACAGTGATTTAACAATGAGAAGAATCATGGCTAATTCAAAAGTATTATCAGCAGACGTTACTGCAGCTATTGATCCGTTATATGCTGATGCAACAGAAGATTCTAACACAGCATTAAGCGGATGTGGAATTTCATTAGCAAAATTCACAGGACATGGTGGAAAATTCAGTTCAAATGATGCAAACCCAGAATTCTTAAACGAATTAAGACAACTATTCAAAGAAGAAAAAGTAATGTGGCAAACAACTGAACTTGGTAAAATAGACCAAGGTGGTGGAGGAACAATAGCCTTCATACTTGCAAATCAAGGAGCAGAAGTTGTAGATATCGGAACAGCAATGTTATCAATGCATGCGCCAGTAGAATTGTTATCAAAAGCTGACTGCTACATGACAAGCAAAGCATACCACGCATTCTTAAAATAATATAAATTAAATTTATAAAGCACTTGACAATTAGCTTTTATACTGATATTATATAAAAGCACTTTGAGTTAAGTGCTTTTTAAATTACTCAAAAGAAAGTAATGCATGTAAAACAGAAATAAAAAAAGTTTTACAAAACACTTGACAAAATGAAATGATGATAGTAAACTATAATAGTTCACTAAAGTAACATTTCAAGAAAACACATTTTGATTGAAAAACATTTCAAAAAAAAGTGTTGACAAAGAAAAGTTAGTATGATATACTAACAAAGTCGTTACGAAAGTGCGAAGAAAGTTGTCATTAAGACAACAAACTATAGAACCTTAATAAATTAAATAAAGTAAATACTTTGAGAGAAGTACAAACCAAACAATAATTCGGTGAGAATAAAAAAGCAAAAGTCAGCTGAAAAGCTAGCTTCAAACAAACATTAAATTGAGAGTTTGATCCTGGCTCAGGACGAACGCTGGCGGCGTGCTTAACACATGCAAGTCGAACGGGATTTAGTAAACAGAAGCTTCGGTGGAAGATTACTAATGAGAGTGGCGAACGGGTGAGTAACGCGTGAGCAACCTGCCTATGACAGTGGGATAGCCTCGGGAAACCGGGATTAATACCGCATAAAATCGTAGAAACACATGTTTTAACGGTCAAAGATTTATCGGTCATAGATGGGCTCGCGTCTGATTAGCTAGTTGGTGAGATAACAGCCCACCAAGG